>JBLJBD010000075.1:0-2962 GCA_047637815.1 Anaerovoracaceae bacterium | reverse complement strand
TGAGGCAGGTCCCCCAGATCAGATCGATCACTGTGATGAAGACCGGCCAGTCCCGGATGGTGGCCTGGTTGGTCAGATCATAGGTGGAATAGGTAATAAGTCCGAAGAACATGCCGGCCAGCAGGGCGTACTGCCAGCTGTCCTTTGCCAGTGCCGGATTGATGACGAAATACAGAATCCCGGCGATGAAAATCAGATAAAAGAGGAAAGCGGCACCGAAATTGACATTGGGGGCCATCAGATACCCCAGATATTTGTTGTAAGTGCTCTTGGCGATGACTACCAGCCAAACCATATCAATGGCCAGAAAGACCACCAGGGCGATGATATAATGCTTTAAAGTTGCCACGGTAAATAAAGCGTCCATGTTATTCCTCCTTTTTCTTCGGAAACCAGGGAACAAAGATGCTGGTCCGGGCTGCATACTCGGCATATCCCGGCTTGTCGGCCATAGCCTTTTCCAATAGGGGCACACCGGATACGAATAAAAGCAGCCCCGTGATGGTCAGCGGGCTCAGGACGGCCAACAGACTGGCTCCTCCGGAAAGGGCCAGCAGAAAGATTCCCCACCACATGGTGGCTTCTCCGAAATAGTTGGGGTGCCGGGTGTAGTTCCACAGGCCCCGGTCCATGATCTTACCCCGGTTGGAGGAATCCCCCAGAAAAACCTTCAGCTGATAGTCCCCTACCGCTTCAAAGAAGAATCCGGTGATCCAAATAACCAGTCCGGCCATCATCAGGGGGGTGCTGAAGGAGTCTCCGGCATCTTTGGGCAGAGATACGGAAAGGGAAATGATGTACATGAAGAAGCCCTGAAGCATATAGACCTGTAAAAAGCTTCTGGGAATCAGCCATTTGCCCCATTCTTCCCGCCATTTGGCATATCGGAAATCCTCCGGTTTTCCCAGATTCCGCTTCATGATATGGTAGAAGAGTCTCAGACCCCAGACCGAAACCAGCCCGGTGATGATGATCTGAGGCAGGGAATGGGGGCCGTGGAGAAGAAAAACGAACCAGGCCACCAGGACGAATCCGATGCCCCAGCCCATATCCACGATAGAATTGTTTCGGATGGCCGTTCCCACAATAAAGAACAAGAGAAAATAGATAAAAATCAACAGGATAACGTCCATAAAAGACCTCCTTATTTCTCAATGATGCTGACAGCCACCGCTCCGATTCCGGAGTTGATGGCCACCACCGACGATATTTCGGTTACAAATTCCGGCTCTTTGCCAATCATCCGCGTCAGCCTTTCCCGGTATTCCTCTGCCAGGACCGGATCCCGGGCATGGACGATGCTGTAAGCTTCTATTCCTCCGTTCTTCATGGTTTTCTTAACAAGCTTCATAATTTTTCCAGTGATTCCTTTTCTGGTGAAAGCCGCACCGAAAGTCTTTCCGGCCCCCGCTTCATCCAGGCTCATGATGGGTCTGAGACCCAGCTTCATCCCGATGAATCCCACCGTGTTGCTGACTCTCCCGCCTTTAACGGCATACTCAATGGTTTCCAGACAGACATAAATCCTGCCCTTCGAAATCCACTCTTCCAGCTTCCCTGCAATTTCCTCCAGGTCCATTCCGGCCTCCCGAAGTTCCTCTGCCCTTTTGACGATGAGACCCTGAGCCCCCGAATTGAGCCGGGTATCCACTACCCGGACGGAATAACCTTTTTCCCGCATGGCCTTGGCTTCTGCCTCCAGGGCCTGCCAAGTACCGCTCAGCTTCGAAGAAACTGAGATAATCAGCAGAGAGTCATAGAGGTCCTGGAGTTTTTCCAACATGGCTTTTATCCGGGCCGGCTCCGGCTGAAAACTGGTGGGATAGACCCGGGCTCGGGGAATGTATTGAAAGAGCTGCTCCAGATTGATGGTCTGCTTGTCCAGAAAGGCTTCCTCATCCATCTGTATGCCTAAAGGCAAGGTGTGAATCAGGTGCTGTACCTTATACTCTTCAGGGATATCGGCAATCGAGTCGGTCAGAATACCCAGTCCTCCCTTTCCCTTACTCAGAATCCGGGTTTCCAGACCCATGTCATCCATCTTCTGGCTAAGGATATGCCCCCAGCCCAGAAGTTCCTCGGTCACCAGATAGGGTGCATCGGTATGAAGGTGAACCTTCAGCCGGTTTCCCCGGTTCATGACAATGATCGAGTCTCCCCAAGCTTTCAGTTTCCTCTTTAACCGATCGGCGGAGTCCTCCTGCCAGATTCCTTCTTTCAGTTCCAGATACCATTCGGAGCAATATCTCTTTTCGGTGATTTCTTCCTCATGCAGATGGTAGTCCTCCTCCGGCACTTCTTCCTCCCTCGTGATAACTCCACCCTGAAAGAACCGGGCGATTCCATGAAGAAAACGGACAAAGCCTTCAGCCCCTGAATCTACAATGTTATTTTTTCTCAGGATTTCCATCTGGCTTTTCGTGCGCTGGAGAGATTCTCCTGCCGCATGGAGGGCCGCCGAGAAGAATTCTTCAAAGTTTTTATACTGGTCGTGATGGGCGGATAAAAATTCAGCCCAGTCACTGATAACAGTAATCATGGTTCCCTTCACCGGATTTTCCACTGCCTGGTACAGATATTTTACCGCTCCGCTGGCAATCCGGGAAAATTCCTGACGATCCACCTCCCGGCATCCGGCTGCCTCTGTCGCCAAGCCGTTGACATAGGAGGCAAAAATGATTCCGGAATTGCCCCGGGCATTGGCCATTCCCGCGTCAGAAATTTCTTCCATCATTTCATGAAAGGCTTCCTTTTTCCGGGGCAGCTCTGTCATAGCCCGCAGGGTACTGGTCAGGTTGGTGCCCGTATCCCCGTCCGCCACAGGAAAAACATTGATTTCGTTGAGATGCCTTTTATGTGCCTTCACTTCTTCCGATCCTAATACAAACCAGTCCATCAGATCAAAACCATTGATTTTTTCCTTTTGAGCTGCATCCCCCATACGCTTGTCTCCTTTCAGATG
>JBLJBD010000074.1:0-8122 GCA_047637815.1 Anaerovoracaceae bacterium | reverse complement strand
CTTTTGCAAATAAATACTAGCGGAGAAAAAACTATGAAACTACAAGAATGGAAAAGCAAATTAAAATGGTCACGAAAAAAATCCTGGATAGCTTTGGCCGCCTTGATTGCAGTGACCCTTGCTTTTTTTTTGATCCCGAAGGAGGAAGAGGGTTATTCCTATCTGGAACTGAAGGAAAGGCCTTATGGGGAAAAGGTCCTGGCAGTGGGTCAAATGGGCCTTGAAGGAGAAACCACCCTTATTGCAAAGGTCGCTGGCACGGTTCTATCCCTGGGTGGAAAAGATGGAGAAATCCTTCCGGAGGGCAACTTATTACTCTCAATCTACGATCCGGACCAGGCGTTTCTCCTTGCCCAGAAAGAGTCCGGTTATCTGGATGCCAGAGAACAGTATAATGGGGTGATTGAATATGATTATCCCGCTGCTCTGCAGGAATTGGACCGGCTTACCCGTAATCTGGAACGGGCCAGGAAGGATGAGCAAGACGCCAGAGTCCTATTGGCAGAAGGGGCTATTTCTCAAAATGCCTATATGGATTATCAAAACGCTCTACAGACGGCAGAAACCCAGTGGAATTCGGAAAGATTAAGAATTGAAACTTTAGCGCCGGGGGGATCGAAGCGGGAATCTCTGAAATATCGGATGGATAATGCCAAAGCCCTTTACGACAGCACAGCGATCAAAGAAGGGGATTATAACATACGGGCCGAAGGGGAAACGATTATCCTTAAAAGTTATGTTCAACTGGGAGATACGGTAAATCCGGGAGATGTTCTGATGGATGTGGCCGAATCCGGGAAGAAAATCGTCACTGCGGAATTGGATGAACAATATCTACTTTTCCTCCAGGAAGGAATGGAGGCTTCCATCCGGGTGGAGGGAACCGAGTCTGTCATTTCCGGGAAGCTGGAATCCATCAGCCCTAAAATCAATAAAAATACCGGGACCTTCCCGATTACGATTCTTGTCCTCGATGAACTGGATTTCAATGCTTCCGATCTGACGGTAAACATCGAGATAACCCTATTAGAAGAAGAAGCCGCTCTGACCATTCCAAAGCAATACCTGACGGAGCAGGGTACGGTATTTGTCTATGCAGGTGGTACAGTTAATGAGACTGCCATTGAATTCCGAACAGGGCCTGGGGGTTCCGTCATACTGGAAAAGGGACTGAAGGAGGGAGACCGGATTCTGCTTCCCACAACTGGTTTGGAGGATGGGGCACAGGTCCGCCTGGGAAAAGGAGCTGATGCATCTTGAGTTATGAGTTGAAAATAGCCCTTCGCTTTTTAAAAAGCGGCAAGGCCCAGACTCTTTTTATCCTTTTGGGAATCGCTATCGGTGTATCGGTTCAGATTTTTTTGGGATCCCTTATTACCAGTCTCCAGGATAGTTTGGTGGACCGGACGATTGGCAACAGTTCCCATATAACCTTGTCCTCCGGCGACGACCGGATTACTGTGCTGTTGAATCAATCCGGGGAGGGGGATAATCTCCTTCGCGGGAATTATAATAATTTAAACAAAGGAATCAATAACTGGGAGATTTTAACCGCTGATATCCGGCAGGATCCCGGGGTTACAGCGGTTTCCCCGGCGGTACAGGGAACCGGACTGATCCGCAGTTCCGGGAAAAGCTTCTCCGTCCAAATCAAGGGGATCCAGCTGGAGGATGCAGACCAGATTTATGACATCAGTTCCTGGATTCTTCAGGGGACCGGTGAACTGTCCGGCAACGGCCTTTTAATTGGTACGGACCTTGCCAAAGAGCTGGGTGTTTCACCGGGAGGTCCCATCAGTCTGCTTCTCCCCAATGGGGAGACAGTACAAATGCTGGTTATCGGGATTTTTGATTTGGAAAACGAAGCCTTGAACGAGGCTCTGGTATTTGCTGATTTGCCACGGGTCCAGAAGCTTTTTGGTCTGGGGAGCAGCGTCTCCTTTGTAGAAACTCAATTGGAAGATCCCTTTTTAGCCGACGTGGTAGCAGAAGACTGGACCAGCCGCTATGGTAATGTGAAGATCAGTGACTGGAAGGGGCAAAACGCATCTTTATTGAGTGCTCTGGCCAGTCAGAGCAGTTCTTCCTATACCATTCAATTTTTTGTCATATTGGCGGTCACCCTGGGGATTTCCAGTGTACTGGCCGTGTCCGTGGTTCAGAAATCCAAGGAAATCGGTATATTAAAAGCCATGGGAGCCACTAGAGAGAGCGCCAGCAAAATCTTTCTGCTTCAGGGCTTGATTCTTGGTGTAATCGGTGCTGTTTCCGGGAGCTTGATTGGGGTTCTTTTGATTCAGTCCTTTCAATTCTTCAACACAGGAGAGTCCAGCTTTGATATCGTCATCAAGCCGATGAGTGTTGTGATGGTTGGTCTGATTGCCATCGGAGCCAGCACGATTGCATCGGTGATCCCGGCCAGAAGCTCGGCCAACCTGAATCCAATGGAGGCGATTAAAAATGGATGAGCGATTATTATTCGGAGAGAATCTGGTGAAGGAATACGGGACGGTTATCCGGACCCGTGCTTTGAATGAAGTCAATCTATCCTTGAATAAAAGCGAATTTGCCAGCATCATCGGACCCTCCGGATGCGGAAAGAGCACCCTGCTCAATATGCTGGGGGCACTGGATAAGCCTACTTCAGGGAAACTATACTTTAGAGATCGGGAATTCAGTTCCATGGATGAACGGGAGCTGGCTGAGTTTCGGAATCAGAACATTGGATTCATCTTTCAGTCACATCACCTGCTGCCGGAATTCACAGCCCTTGAAAATGTTCTGCTGCCTACCTGGATCAACAATGGAAAGGTAACCCAGGAACGGCAGGAGAGGGCCAAAGAGCTGCTGGAAATCGTTGGACTGAAAGATCGGATGAACAATCTGGCCAATAATTTGTCCGGTGGTCAGCAACAACGGGTTTCCATTGCCCGGTCACTGATCAATGAACCGGATCTGGTGCTGGCAGATGAGCCAACCGGAAACCTGGACTCCGATTCCACGGAGCAGGTTTATGACCTGCTGAGACAGATTAATCGGGACTTGAGAATGGCTTTTCTCATCGTCACCCATGATAGGCATATCGCAGAAAAATCCGACCGGATCATTGAAATGATGGATGGAAAAATCCTGCGGGATTATTTAACCAAAGGTAAAACTGAGGATGAATTGTGGGAAGAAATCGCTCCTGCAAACTGCAAATACTGCCATCGGCCATTGGCGGAACTGAGCCATCGTTTGGAAGAAGCAGAAAAGAAAGGTTGACATGGGGATCAAAATCGGATATGCCTGCCTTACTTTGGGGGTGCCGGACACGGGCATGAAGACCTGCCGTCAGGATAAGGCAGGGGACGAACGGCTGAAAGAATTAATCGGTTCCAATCTGGTGTCTCTGGAGCGGATCATAGATTATAATATTGGGATGGGAATCCAGATGTTTCGAATCAGTTCCGATTTGATTCCCTTTGGTTCCAGCCCGGTCAATTCCCTTCCCTGGTGGGAGATTTTTGCTGATGATTTCCAAAGAATCGGAAAGAAAATCGCTGGAGCTTCCATGCGGGTATCCATGCATCCTGGTCAGTATACCGTCCTCAACTCCGAAGATCAGGGAGTGGTGGAACGGGCTGTTCTGGATTTGGAATACCACAATCGGGTACTGGATTGTCTTGTGACGGGTAAAGAACATAAGATCATCCTTCACGTTGGTGGTGTTTATGGAGATCGGCAGGAAGCAAAAAAACGGTTTGCCCGGACAGCTTCTTCCCTGGACCCGGCTATCTTATCCCGTTTGGTGATTGAGAACGATGACCGTTCTTATCCCATCGATCAAGTACTGGATCTGGCAGGGCAGGTGGGGGTGCCCGTGGTATTTGACAACCTTCACCATCGGGTTCTTCCGCCGTCCACAGAAAGGAAGGAATCGGAATGGATCGCCCTGGCGGGAGAAACCTGGAAATCCCGGGATGGGAGCCAAAAGATCCATTATTCCCAGCAGGACCCGGGGAAACGTCCCGGATCTCATTCCTCTACCATCAACCTGGACGCCTTTTCCACCTTTTTCTATAGGCTGGAAGGCCCAAAACCAGACATCATGCTGGAAGTTAAGGACAAGAACCTTTCTGCCGTCAAATGCATCAACGGTATCCGGAATCCGGGAGACATCAAGAACCTGGAAGAAGAATGGAGCCGCTATAAATACTCCCTTCTGGAATCCAGCCCCCTGGGCTATCAGTCGATTCGGAACCTGCTCAAAGATAAAAGCGCTTACCCGGTACTGGATTTTTACCGGATTCTGGATGGGGGTCTGAAGGAAGTCATTACGGTGGGCAATTCTATCAATGCCTTGCTCCATGTGTGGGGATATTTTAAACAGAAGGCTTCGGATAAAGAGAAAAAAAAATTCCTGGCTATGATCGAAAAATTAGAAAAGGAGGGGGGATCACCCACCTCCATCAAACGATTTTTATACCGATTAGCACTGGATTACGATCAGGATTATCTGAAAAACTCCTATTTTCTCCTGATTCCATAAAACCAGTAAGAAAGGAAGGATGAAATGGAAAGAAAATGTTATCGATGCGGCTCATCCAATGTTGCCCGGGTAGTTCCTCCCAGCATGGCTGCCGACCCGGATGTCCGGAAGGAGATTCTGGAAGGAAAAGCGGTAGCTGCTTGTTGCTCGGCGGGCTTTACCGCATCAGGACTGTATCGTTGTAAGGATTGTAATTTTGAATGGGATTATTACTATGAACGAGCTCGGGAATCGGAGAGATAGCCTGCTTTTAACAGCCTTCGCCGGAGGATTGGAGCGATGGAAGCAGCAATGCCCATTTTAATCAGATCCCCGGGTATGTAGGGGATTACACCGGCAAATAAGGCTGCTTCAAAAGTCATTCCCGCCTGATAAGCCAGCCATGCTGTTCCAAACAAGTACAAGACTCCGGTCCCGATGACCATCCCTGCCAAAAAAGGACCGATTCGTGCATCAAACCGGTCTGTAAAATATCCGGCTATCAAGGCTAAAAAGATAAAACCAATCAAATATCCGCCGGTAGGCCCCAGCAGTTTGGCCGGGCCTGCCGTAAAGCCGGAAAACACGGGGACACCGATAAAACCAACCATCAGATACAACAGGTAGCTGATGGTTCCTTTTTTCATTCCGCAAAGGTAAACGGTGAAATAGATAGCCAGATTGGTAAAGGTTATTGGAACTGGGGAAAAGGGCAGGGGTATGGAAAGAGGCCCCAGGATGCAGGTTACAGCAGTAAACAAGGCTATCATAGTCATGGAACGGGTTTTCGTACTGGTCATGGTTCTTCTCCTTTTGATGATGGTTCGTAAATTGTCAACTAAAAATTATTATAGGTTAACAAACGGCGCGTGTCAACTGAATAATATTATTGGTTGACATATAGATAAAACTTGCAATTTTCACCAAAATCCGATATAACTAGTATCACAATTAATTATTATTCTGTTATTTTTTTGGTGGAAAATGCTGAAGCAACTGGGGACTAAAGAGGGTTATATTCGTTTCATGCTGTTATCCGGCAGCCTGTTCCTTTTCTGGTTCCTTTTATTCCAGCAAAATCGTTCTCTTTGGATCACCGGTGCAAATCTGATTTCTCTGCTCGGCTACCTGGCCCCGATTGTTCCTTATATACAGGCAATCCGCCTGTCGGAAGGATGGGAAAAAACCTTCTGGAAGCTGTTGCTGACAGCCCATTGCTCCTATACCATCGGAGAATCCTCATGGATTTTCTACGAGTTGGTGCTGGGAAGGGAAGCCCCTTTCCCAGGTTTGCCGGATATCTTCTACCTTCTTTTTCCCATTATATTCATCATTGGATTAGTATTTGAATTTTACTCCAATTTTAATAAATTCATCGGGGTTCGTTTCCTGCTGGATATTCTTTTAGTGGTTCTGCTGGCAGCGATACTCAGCATCCGATATCTCATTGAGCCGATTTTCAGGGAGGAACTCGTTTCCCCCATGGCCATCTTTATATCGGTGAGTTACCCGGTAACGGACCTGGCCCTTCTGTTCGGCGTATTGTTTCTTTTTGGGAAGGCTTCCTTAAAGCGGGGGAGCCGTTATGGGCCATTAATAATTGGTGCTGTTTTGTTTTTTTTAACGGATACTTATTATATGCTGATGAACGGGCAGGATGCTTTTGTTTCCGGTGGTCTGGCAGACTTGTGCTGGATGATATCTCTTCAGCTTATCGGACTTTCAGCCGTGTTGCGAATTACAGGGCAGAATAAAATTTTTGTTGAAGAATCTAAGGATACCCATCCTTCAAAGGAAAACCATTTTCTGATATACTTGTCCTATGGGCTTATGATCCTGGTAGTCACCAATTTCCTTCTGGACTCCGAACTGAACCGACCTGGCCCCTGGCTGTTTGTCCTGGTTATGGTCCTGCTGCTGATGCGTCAGAACCTGACCCTGGCCGATAACCGAAGCTTGGTACAGGCCCTGGAAAAGAAGAATCAGGAACTGCATCAGGTCAATCAATTGGTGCAGATGGATGCCAAGTGTGATTTCCTGACGGGGCTTCAGAACCGGCGGGGATTGGAAGAAATGCTGGAGGCTGCCATCCGGCGGGCGGAGGAAGACAGGCAGGCCTTTGCCCTTCTGATTATCGATGTAGATTGGTTCAAGCAAGTGAACGATCGATATGGCCATGACTTTGGAGACTGGGTTCTGACCGAACTGGGCACCGTACTGAAGGATATGACGCGGGCCGGGGAAATGATCGGGCGATATGGCGGAGAAGAATTTATGGGAATCCTTCCGGGTACCGGACTGCCTGAAGGGATCCGAGTAGCTGAAAGGCTCCGGAAAGCGGTGGAAGACCATTGTTTCCGGAAAGAGGATAAGGAGCTGGCCCTGACCATCAGTATTGGGGTTTCTCTCTATCGACTGGAGGAAGGCCGGAATGGGCTGATGGTCAAAAAGAGGGCAGACCGGGCCCTATATGGGGCTAAAGCCGCCGGAAGGAATCGAGTAATGGCAGAAGGACAGGAAATGGAAGGAGAGTCTTAGCATGGTCATAGCAGTAATCGACGGCCAGGGTGGTGGAATCGGAAAAGCACTGGTGGAACGGATTAAAGGGGATAAGGCACTGAGGGGATATCTTCTTATTGCTTTGGGCACCAACTCCATTGCAACCGGCCAAATGCTCCGGGCAGGGGCGGATGAAGGCGCCACCGGCGAAAACGCTATCATTCATAATATGAATCACGTGGATATTATCCTGGGTCCCGTTGGCATCATCAATGCCAATGCCATGATGGGGGAACTTTCGCCTAAAATGGCAGAAGCCATCGGATCCAGCCATGCTCTTAAAATTCTGCTGCCCTTAAATAAATGTCATATTCAGGTAGTAAGCGTACCGGATCTTCCGGTGGGACAGCATGTTGAAAATGCGGTGACTGCCTTGAAACAGTATTTGTCTGAGATGTAGTGGTCATACAGTGAAAATTAAAACATCCGGGAGGAGCAATGGGGCTCCCCCGGATGTTTTATAAGGCGGACAAAACAGGCTTTATTAAATGTGCTGGCCTTTGGAAATCATTCTGGTATTTTGGCAATATTCTTTGCCAACTTCTTTTTGTAATCCAGATTGGCGAATCGATTGATCATGACCCGCTGAGCCTGAGGGGAACCGGCCCCGTGCATGGATTCGGTCCGATACCCTACAGCGCCGGTGCCAAGGGTCAGATTTTCAATCAGCCGCATGATCCGCATCCGGTTTTCCGTGGGAACGGAATCCACCCCTTTCAGGTACTTTTCGATGTAGGGGCCTATTTCCGGGTTGCGCAGGTCTTTTTCGGAGGGTTGGGTGACCATGAGGCCACCGGCAATATCCTCTGCCAGACGGGCGATTTCATAGGGGAAACGGGTAACGTTCTGCTTACAGACATTGGCCAGAAGCAGATCGATCAGATAGGCTCCGGAAGGGGTCTCAAAACCTTCGTAGGAACAGGCGAGAGCCGTGGCATAGATGTTTTCGTTCAAATGGGTCATTTCAATCAGTTTATCCTTGATGTGGGAAGCCTTGGGCACTCCGTTGTAATCAGCCGCAAGAGCAGCGGCACCGATCAGCACATCGCCGAC
>JBLJBD010000073.1:0-3198 GCA_047637815.1 Anaerovoracaceae bacterium | reverse complement strand
AAAGGTGATTGACAGAAAAAGGAAAAATCAATATAATGGTGAAAAGTTTTTTCCGGTCCTTGGGCCAAAAATAAAATCGACCCATAGAAAGGATTCTTTGGATGAATCATTCCACCGCAAAGATAAAAATCAATAATCAGAAAAAACCAAAATATTCAGACATGAAGCGTTGGCGGTATATTCTGGCCGGTATCCTGATGTTCTTATGCCTTGGAACCGTCTATTCCTGGAGTGTCTTCCGAAAGCCTCTGGAGGAATTGTTTCAGATCGGCTCCACGGAAAGCGGCCTTCCTTATATGCTGTTTCTCGCCTGCTATTCCTTTCTCATGCCTGTAGGCGGACTATTGCTGGAAAAAAATACCCCCAGAAAGGTCATCCTTCTGGGGACTTTATTGGTGGGCGGCGGCTGGATCTTGGCTGGGTATTCGCAGAATATTATCCACCTGTCCCTGACCTACGGGCTGATGGCAGGCAGTGGTGTGGGCATCATCTATGGGGTTCCCATGGCAGTGGTGGCCCGATGGTTTCCGGATAAAACCGGATTTGCCGTCGGGCTTACCCTTTTAGGCTTTGGGCTTTCCCCTCTGATTTCTGCTCCGGCAGCCCGGGCCCTTATCGATGTTTACACACCCCTGCCCAGCTTCCGGATTCTGGGAGTTCTCTTTCTGGTTCTGTTGATTCTACTTTCACTGCCCTTCCGTTTTCCCAGAGAAGGAGACGTGCTTCCGCCAGCGGATCAGCGAACCCATCGATTGGGCTCCGTGGAAATCGACACCCATCACATGGTGCAGACCAAAAAGTTTACCGGTCTTTGGCTGTGCTTTGCCATCAGCACCATGGTGGGCCTCATGTCCATCGGCATGACCAGCTCAGCCGGGGAAGAGTTACTGCAGATGGATCCCCATCAGGTTGCCTGGCTGGTCTCCCTCTTCGCTCTGGGTAACGGGGCTGGCAGGCCCTTATTCGGCTGGCTCACCGACCGGCTTGGGACCTATCTCACTGCCCTGATTACTTATAGTATGATGATTTTATCTTCCTTATTGATGCTGCTATCCGGCGAGACCTCCACTCTGATTTATGTCCTTTCCTTTGCGCTGCTCTGGATGACTCTGGGTGGCTGGCTGGCCATCGCTCCTGCTTCCACCAGCCATTTCTTCGGGCGAAAGTTCTATAGCAAGAATTATGGATTCGTCTTTACCGCTTACGGAGTCGGTGCCATTCTGGGCGTCCTGCTTTCCGGCTTTATCCGGGACAGCTTCGGCAGTTACCTTTATGTCTTTTATCCCATCCTGATTCTGGGAATTCTTGGGCTGGTCCTTTCCGCCTTGTTCCTTAAAAAATAAAAACCCTTATAGGCAGATTTTTTTCATACAATCTTTCCGCTTCGGATCCGGTCTGCCAGATCCCGGATATTGACGTCGATCTGATTCATTATTTTTATAAATTCTTCGTCATTTTTCCCGGAGGGATCCTCCAGACCCCAGTCTTCCCGGTGGCGACAGGGCAGGAAGTGGCACTCCACATTACAACCCATGGTAATCACCACATCCAGGGGCGGAATCTCATCCAGCAGCTTGGAGTGCTGCTTTTCTTCCATATCGATTCCGTAACCTTCCTTCATCAGTCGGACTGCATCCTGATTGATTTGGGGTTTGGTCTCTGTTCCTGCCGAATAGCTGTCAAAGACATCGGAAGCCAAGTGTCGGCCCAGAGCCTCTGCCTTCTGCTATTTCCGGATTTCGGCTTCCTTAGGAAACCAGTGGCGAGTATTGTTGGCAATTTTAACCAGCATCAGCATGACCGGCACCTCCACCAGCACTCCGACGATGGTTGCCAGGGCTACCGGACTCTGGGTCCCGAAGAGGGCTATGGCCACTGCCACAGCCAGTTCAAAGAAATTGGATGCGCCAATCATCCCGGCCGGCGCCGCAATGCTGTGGGGCAGTTTCATCGCTTTTGCCGCCAGATAGGCGATAAAAAAAATCAGGATTGTCTGAATGATCAAGGGGATTGCGATCAGTACAATATGAAGGGGATTTTCCAGAATCACCTGCCCCTGGAAGGAAAAGATGATGACCAGAGTAAGCAAGAGCCCAATGATGGTGATATTGCCAAACTTCGGTATGAAGGTTTTTTCGAAGTAATCCACCCCTTTTGATCGGGTAAGATGGTTTCGGGTCAGCACACCGGCAGTCAGAGGAATCACCACAAAGAGCACCACGGATAGGAGCAGGGTATCCCAGGGAATGGTCACGCCGCCGATTCCCAGGAGGAATGCAACAATGGGGGTAAAGGCCGCCAGGATGATCAGATCGTTGGTAGCTACCTGTACCACCGTATAAGCCGGGTTTCCCTTCGTTAAATGGCTCCAGACAAAGACCATAGCCGTACAGGGAGCTGCCCCCAGCAGGATAGCTCCAGCCAGATAGTCTCTGGCCAGGTCCGGCGCTATAAAGCCGGAAAATATTACATTAAAAAACAGCCAGGCAATGGCAAACATGGTAAAAGGCTTGATCAACCAGTTGACCGCCCAGGTGATGTAGAGGCCTTTTGGGTTTTTCCCCACGTTCTTGACGCTCTGAAAATCCACCTTCAGCATCATCGGATAGATCATCAGCCAAATCAGGATCGCAATGGGAATGGAGACATTGGCGTATTCAAATTGACCAAGAAAGTCCGGGATGGCCGGGGCAAAGCGGCCTATCAGGACTCCTGCCACCATACACAGGGCGACCCAAAGGGTCAGGTAGCGTTCAAAAAAGCTGATTCCTTCTAATTTTTGTTTCGTCATAAATCCATTTCCCCTTTTCTTCTAAACACTATTTCGTCAGGAGCTTTACGATATCCTTCGGTTTCAGAACTTTGCCGGAGGACACCACTTTATCGTCCACCACCAGGCCGGGAGTGGAAAGAATCCCATATCCGGCAATTTCGGCAAAGTCGGTAACTTTCTCTATTTCCGCTTCTAATCCCAGCTCCTTTAAAGCTGCTTTGGTGTTGTCCGCCAGGTTTTCGCAATTTTTGCATCCCGGTCCCAATACTTTGATTTTCATCTTAATCTCCTTTTCTCTTCTTTTATATAAACATCCAGCTGAACCCGTTGAACAGGTAGCCAATTAAAACGATTCCCAGGGTAACCACCCCGAAAAACAAACCAAGAAGCCGGGGCTTCACTACCCGCTTCAGCATGATCAGGGA
>JBLJBD010000072.1:0-7460 GCA_047637815.1 Anaerovoracaceae bacterium | reverse complement strand
ACATGGTGGAAACAGAAAGAAAATAAAGGTGGTGTCAACAAATGGGTAAAGGATATAGACAGGGGCGTCTGGGGGAAGAAATCCGGAAGATAATCAGCGAGCTTTTGCTGAGAGAGCTGAAGGATCCCAGGCTGTCCGGGTTGGTGAGCATATCCGCTGTGGAGGTGACCTCCGACGGCAGCTATGCCACGGCCTATATCACTCTGCTGGGAAACCGGCCGGGTGAAGAAGCTTCCGACCAGGAAAAGGAAGATGTCCTGGAGGCCTTTAAAAGTGCCAAAGGGCTGATCCGGAGAGAAATCGGCCATCAGATCAAGCTGCGCCATGTGCCGGAGCTGATCTTCAAGCTGGATACCTCTATGGAATACGGAAGACACATTGACAAGATCATCCATGATCTGGGTATTCAGCCAGATCGTCCGGCAAAAGAGGAGAACGAGGATCTGGATTTAGATCTGGATTCAGACGAGGATGAGGGCGAGGATGACTAAAATCGAATTAAAACCGGAAATGGATAAAATGGTCCGGGAGATCCTGCAGGCGGAATCGATCCTTTTATTTCCTCATATCCACATGGATGGGGATTGCCTCGGCTCCTCCGCAGCTCTCTGCCGCGGACTCCGTAGCCTGGGCAAGACCTGCTGGGTGGTGATCGAGGACGAGATTCCGGCCAACCTGGAGTTCTTAAACGGAGACATTTGTACCCAGGATTTGGAGATTCTGCAGGAACCGGATATCTGTATGGCGGTGGATTGTGCTGAAATTCAGCGGTTCATCAACCGAAAGGACCTGTTCCTCAAGGGAAAGGTGACCATGTGCATCGACCATCATTCCACAGCGGTTCCCTTTACGACCTACAATTACATCGACCCGACGGCAGCAGCCACCGGGGAGCTGGTCTATAAATTCCTGCTGGCCCTTGGGGTTCAGCTGAATAAGGAAATGGGGGAAGCCCTTTACGCCGCTATCACTACAGATACCGGCAATTTCCAATATTCCAATACCACCCGGGAAACCCATGAAATCATCGCTAATCTCTATGATCTGGGCATCGACCACTCCAAGGTCAGCGTGGAGATCTATCAGAACATACGGCTTGAAAAACTGCTCATGTTCAATCGTTCCCTGGGCTCCCTGCAGATGTTCGCCGATGGCCGGATTGCCATTGTAAGGTTGCGGCAGCAGGACCTGGATGATACGGGTGCTACGGTAGACGAAGCGGAAGGAATCGTGGAAACGGTCCGAAGCATCGGAAGCGTGGAAATCGCCGTGATTCTGAAGGAGTTGAAGGATAAGAAGGTCAAAGTCAGCCTGAGGGCCAAAAGTGATTTCAATGTGGCCCAGTTTGCTGCCCGTTTCGGCGGCGGCGGCCATGTAAAGGCAGCGGGATTCGTTATGGATGAACCCATCGAGCGATGCGCCGAAATCATATCCCACGAACTGATGACCGAGCTGTTTCAGGAGACGTTCTAACCATGGTCAACCGCGGAATCATCAATTTGAATAAACCAGAGGGCATGACCTCCCACGACTGCGTCAATCGGCTGAGACGGCTGACCGGCGTAAGGCGGATCGGTCATACGGGCACCCTGGACCCGATGGCTACCGGCGTACTGCCCCTTTGCATCGGCACCTCTGCCCGAATTTCTGAGTATCTGGATATGGACTTTAAAAAGTACCGGTGTACCATGGTCCTTGGATTGGAGACCGATACCCTGGATATCTGGGGAAAGGTCCTGTCCGACAACCGGGAGCAACTCCTTATAGATAAGGAAGCCCTTTCCGGAATCACTCTGGAAAAACTTCGGGAGATAAGCCTGGAATTTCTGGGAAGAATCCGTCAGGTTCCCCCAAAATACTCGGCCCTGAAGGTCAACGGCAAGAAATTATACGAATACGCCCGGGCCGGACAGGACGTTGAGATCAAATCCAGGGAGATTACCATAAAAGATATTACGGTAAACTCGTGGGATCCGGAGACTTTAACCGCAGCCTTTGACGTGACTTGCTCCAAGGGTACCTATGTACGGACGCTGTGCGTGGATATGGCGGAAAAGCTTGGTTTCACTGCTGCCATGTCTTCCCTGATCCGTTTGGAAAGCGGTGCTTTTACCCTGGATAATTCCGTCACCCTGGAAGAACTGGCAGAAGCAGGAGAAGATTTTACCCAATATATCCTGCCTACGGATTTTCCATTGGTTCATTTTGGGGAATTCCTCATTCGGGATGACCGGGCTGTCTGGTTCGTCACCGGAGGTCACATCAGCTTCCAAGAGGGAGAAATTCTCCAGGAACCGGAATACAAGGACAAGGAACCACCTTTTCCCATTCGGGAAGAATACCGAAAGGCCTATCGGATGATGGCTTTGGTGAAAGACAGGAAAAAATTCCTGGGGGTGGCTTTTTATAACGATACGTACAAGAAACTAGTAGCAGACAAGATCTTTTTAAGGGGGCTTGAGGATGAGGATTTTTAAATCCTTAGATGAAATAGAAGATATCGAACCATCGGTGATTGCCTTCGGGAACTTTGACGGGGTCCACCTGGGCCACCAGGAAATCATCAAAAAGTCGGTGCAGAGCGCAGCGGTATCCAACCTGAAAAGCAGCGTTTTCACCTTCTCCACCCATCCGAAGAATCTGATCACCGGGAAAAATACGGTTATGAACATCCTCTATCCGGAGGAAAAGGCGGCCATCATCGAAGAACTGGGCGTTGACTACTATTTTGCCATTCCCTTCGATGAGGAAATCATGAACATGGACCCCATGGATTTCATCGATAACCTGCTGGTAGCTAAATTGAAAATGAAGGAAGCCTACTGTGGCTTTAATTTTCGCTTTGGACACAAGGGAAAGGGAAATCCCCAGCTCCTGATCAAGGAGGGAGAGCGGTGCGGTTTCGGCCTTCACGTTCTGGCTCCCTATAAAGTGGACGGGAACCTGGTGAGCAGTACACTGATCCGGAAGCTGATTGCAGAAGGTCAGGTGGACGAGTGCGCCAAGTTTCTGGGCCGGTATTACTCCATCGGCGGAGAAGTCCAGGTGGGCAACCGGATCGGCCGGACCATCGGATTCCCCACTTCCAACATCCACGTGGATGAAACCATGGTGAGCCCGGCCAATGGAGTCTATGTCACCAACTGTATGTACAATGGAGTCCGATATCCCAGCATTACCAATGCAGGAGTGAAACCCACCATTGGCCATTATGGAAAAAATGTGGAGACCCATATCTTCAATTTTGATAAAGAACTGTATGGAAAGACCATCCGGGTGGAGTTCCTGAAAAAGATCCGTGATGAGGTCAAGTTCCACGATGTGGATGCCCTGAAGGAGCAGATTCGCAAGGATTGCGTCTATGCCAGAGAATATCATATTCTCCAGGGTGGCCTGAAGAAATAGTGGACAAAATACAGGACTTGTGGTAGTATAAGTTGTTAAATTAATTATACCTGTCACTGAGTATGTTGAAACTCCGACAAATACCCGGGACAGGTGGATGAATGAAAAGGAGAATACCCATGATTACACAGGAAAAGAAAACGGAAATTATCAAGCAGTATCAGCTCAAAGAAGGAGATACCGGATCTCCCGAGGTTCAGGTAGCCATTCTGACTTTCAGAATCAACGACCTGAATGAGCACTTAAAGATTCACAAGAAAGATCATCACTCCAGAAGAGGTCTGCTGAAGATGGTCGGTCAGAGAAGAAACCTTCTTAATTACCTAAAAAATAAGGATATCGAGAGATACAGAAATCTTATTGCAGACTTAGGATTAAGAAAATAATACTAAGAAATTCAAGCGGGGGATTTTCACCCCGCTTTTATTTATATTTTTATTGAAGAAGAGAAAGAAATTAACAGGAGGTAGTTGTTAATGAGATTCGAAGATTACAGAACGTTCCGTACCGCCGTGGGAGGCAGACTCCTTCAGCTGGAAATCGGAAAGGTGTGCGAGATGGCCAACGGCCAGGTCATGGTCAAGTACGGCGATACCGTCGTCAACGTCACGGCCACTGCATCCGCTCAGCCAAGACAGGATATTGATTTTTTCCCGCTGAGCGTGGATTATGAGGAAAGAATGTATGCTGCCGGTAAGATTCCGGGAGGTTTTATAAAAAGAGAAGGGCGGCCCAGTGAAAAGGCGATTCTTAGCTCTCGTCTGATCGACCGGCCCATCCGGCCCCTGTTCCCCAAAGGATTTTATAATGATGTTCAGGTAGTAGCTACCGTCATGTGCGTGGATCCGGACTGTGCGCCGGAAATCGCCGCTATGATCGGTTCCTCCGTTGCCCTGTCCATCTCCGACATCCCCTTTGACGGCCCCACCGCCTCTGTGCTGGTAGGCCTGGTAGACGGTCAGTTCGTGGTCAACCCCACCCTGGCTCAGCGGGAAGTCAGCGACCTGCACCTGGTAGTCTCTGGTACCAAGGAAGCCATCATGATGGTAGAAGCCGGTGCCAACGAGATCAAGGAAGATGTGATGCTGGAAGCCATTATGTTTGCCCATGAAGAAATCAAGTCCCTGATCGAGTTCATCGATGAAATCATCAAGGAAGTGGGCAAGCCTAAGACAGAGGTAACTCTGTACAAGGTATCCGACGAAATCGACCAGGCTGTCCGGGATTATGCAACGGACAAGATGAGAGCAGCCATCCAGACCTACGACAAGATGGAACGGCTGGAAAACATGGACAAGGTCGAAGTGGAAGTCAAAGCCTATTTCGCAGAGATTTTCCCGGATAATAAAAAAGACATCGCCGCTGTATTATACAGCATCACCAAAGAACAGGTCAGAAGCCTGATTCTGGATGACGGCATCCGTCCGGACAATCGTAAGTCCGACGAAATCCGGCCCATCTGGTGTGAAACCGGCGTGCTGCCCAGAGCCCACGGAACCGGCCTGTTCAAGCGTGGACAGACTCAGGTCCTTTCCGTCACCACGCTGGCACCCGTCGGCGAGTCTCAGACCATCGACGGCATCGGCGAAGAAGTCAGCAAGCGATACATGCACCACTATAACTTCCCCCCTTATTCCGTAGGTGAAGCTAGACCTATGAGAAGCCCGGGACGTCGGGAAATCGGTCATGGAGCCCTGGCTGAAAGAGCCTTGATTCCTGTACTGCCCAGCGTGGAAGAATTCCCTTACGCCATTCGTGTGGTTTCGGAAGTCCTTTCCTCCAACGGAAGTACTTCTCAGGCCTCCGTCTGCGGAAGCACTATGTCCCTGATGGACGCCGGTGTACCCATCAAAAAACCGGTTGCCGGAATCGCTATGGGACTGATCGAACGGGTTGAGCCCGACGGCAGCAGCAAGATTTCCATCCTGTCCGACATTCAGGGCATGGAAGACTTCTTAGGGGACATGGACTTTAAGGTTGCCGGAACTCAGGACGGCATCACCGCCATCCAGATGGACATCAAGGTTCACGGCCTTTCCAGAAAGATCCTGGAAGACGCTCTGGCCCAGGCCCACGAAGGCCGAATCCACATCATGAATCAGATGCTGGATGAAATCGCCGAGCCTCGTCCGGAACTGTCCTCTTACGCTCCGAGAATCATCACCATGATGATCGATCCGGACAAGATTCGTACCGTCATCGGACCGGGAGGCAAGACCATCAACCGGATCATCGCTGAAACCGGCGTCAAGATCGACATCGAAGACAGCGGTCTGATCTACATCGCATCCCCCGACATGGAATCGGCTCAGAAGGGCGTAAAAGCCATCGAAGATCTGGTTCGGGATATCGAAGTTGGCGAAACCTACGATGGAACAGTTACAAGACTGATGACCTTCGGTGCCTTCATCGAGATTCTGCCGGGTAAGGAAGGTCTGCTCCACATCTCCAAGATGGCCAAGCACCGGGTAGAAAAAGTCGAAGACGAAATGAACGTCGGCGACAAGGTCCGGGTCAAGGTCACCGAGATCGACAGCCAGAACCGAATCAACCTGTCCCGAAAGGACATGGAATAACCACCTTTATAAGCGTTTCTACAAATTGTCCGGCATAGACAAAAAACGACAAGCATTCAACCCCGAAAAGGGTTGCAATTGCTTGTCGTTTTGCGTTTGTCATAAATCGACACGCGACAATTTGTAGAACTGTTCTTAAAGTTGGTAGTTTTTAAGGACGGCCAAGGCGGCCAGACAGAAGAGGGCCAGGAGGATGTAGGAGATCCGGATGCCGAACCAGGCAGCGGAAAAACTCATCAGGATGGGGAATACGGCGCCGCCGATGCCGGAGGCTACGTTCAGCAGACCGGTGGTCGCTCCCGAGTTCTCCGGGGATTCTTCCGTACCCAGTCCGATCAGGGTGGGCCAGATGGGGCCCAGGGTGAATCCCAGCAAGAGGCAGCAGACCAGTGCGAACCAGGGATTGGGGGAGAAGGATAAGGCTGTGAACAAACCGGCGTTGATCAAAAACAATGCGGGGACCAGTTTCCTTCGGAACCGGTAGAGTATTCCGGTGGCGATTCGGGCGGGAATCATGGCAATCCAGATTCCTGAAATGGCAAAGGCCGTCAGGTGGCCTGTTTGAAATATATCGGAAAAGAGGAGAGCCATGAAGAAGGCAAGGCCGCTTTCCACCCCCACATAGATAAAGATGGCAATCACTAAATAACCTATTCGGGTGCTTCGGATCAGAGCCCGGTACCCCATGGGCTTGTGTTCCGGCAGCTTCTCCGCCATGGGAAAGTGGGTAAAAATCAGGGGGATGATCAGAAGGAGATATCCGCAGGAGGCAACAATAAAAATGAATTTCCAGGTGAAGCCCAGGCTGGTGATAGCCCAGGAAGTGACGATAGGGCTGATGACGGCGCCGCTGCTGAAGAACACCTGGGCCAGATTGATGTACCGGCTGGACTGGCCGGGAAAAGCATCAGACAAAGCGGAGGAGGAACAGGTCTGGGAAACGCTGTAGCCCATTCCCAGGATAAAGACTCCAACGAAAAAGGCATAGAGCTCCGGAATCAGAAGCAGCAGGAAGCAGCCGAAAACGAACAAGGTAATAGCCAGAAGAGAAGAATATTTCTTGGAAACCCGATTGATGAAATCCCCGAAGACGATGGGTCCCAGGATGGAACCGCCGTATTGGAGGGACACCAGGATCCCCATGGTTTCCGTGCTCAGGTTATAGGTATCGGAAATCATCAAGAGAGCCAGCTGGAATCCGCCGGATTCGAAGCCCAGAAAAAAGGGCAGGCCGAAGGCTACCGGCAGAATGAGGGTTTTTGTAGTTTTAATAGGGATTCGGGTCAGAGTTTTTTTCATTTTTTGCTTCCTTTTGTAGAAAAATCGGGGACAACTCTTTCTATTATCCGATGGAGAGGGGTAAAAGTCAACGGGAAGCAGTTGATAATGGATAAAATAAAATTAATATGTATAAATATACTTATTTTCCGTATAAATATTGACAAATATTAATGAGTATGTATAATTATAGAATATATT
>JBLJBD010000071.1:0-17097 GCA_047637815.1 Anaerovoracaceae bacterium | reverse complement strand
CAACTTTATAAGCAGGTCTGCCAGTTGGCGGTTTTCCGGCAGGCCCCCCACGAAAAAAGCGAGGTTTCAAGCCCGAAAGGGTTGGAAACACTCGCTTTTGTTTTTTATTTGCCGAAAACCGACTCAAAACTGCCAGTTTTCAGACCTGCTTATAAAGTTGGTTTGACGTACTTCAGGTTGGCGTGCCGGGGCAGGCCATTGACGGTGGGGTATTCGTTCTTGCCCTGGATCAGGGGCGTTGCATAATCGATGAAGGGCTTCAGCAGGCCGTTTCCGGTTTCGTTGATCCACTCCATGGGAACCTTCTTTTCCTTGTTGGCTACCTTTTCCAGGTCCACCAGGATGGTTTTGCACTCATAAACGCCGTCGTTGTAAACCCGTTCGAAGCCTACCATCTTGTCGGTGATGCCGGAGACTGCTGCGTTGACGGCTTCCTTACCGGCACTGTAGGATTCATTGACATCATTTTCTGATCCAACGTGGGCTGCGCACCGCTGAAGCAGGCTCAGTTCGATTCCACGAACCCTTGCATCCACTCTCGCTCCGGCATAACCAGCCAGGTTGGGAGCCAGTCCACCCATACGGATGTGGCCGAAGGCGTCCTTGTCCTTTTCGGTATCCGTGAAATAGGAGGAGATGTATACGCCGTCCTTATCCTTGATTCCCTCGGATACGGCTACCATAACGTCTTTTCGAACAGCTAATACTTCCTTGATGTCCCGGATGAACTTTTCCAGATCAAAGGGAACTTCCGGAAGATAGATCAGTTCGGGGCCGCAACCCTGAGCGGAGGCCAGAGCGGAGGCGGCAGTCAGCCATCCGGCATTTCTGCCCATGACTTCGATAACCGTAACAGAGCCTTCTCCGTATACCGCCGCATCCCGGTAGACTTCCATGCAGGTAGTAGCCACATACTTGGCTGCGCTGCCGTAACCTGGGCAGTGATCCGTCAGATCCAGGTCGTTGTCGATGGTCTTGGGAATCCCCATGACCCGGCACTCGTATCCATGCTTCAGCAGGAACTTGCTGATCTTGTTGCAGGTGTCCATGGAGTCATTTCCACCGTTGTAGAAGAAATACCGGATGTCATATTTCTTGAAAATCTCCAGGATTCTCTTGTAATCCGTATCGTCCTTATCCGGATCTGCCAGCTTATATCGGCAGGATCCCAAAGCAGAAGACGGGGTATGGAGCAGAAGATGAAGCTCGTCCCGATCCTCCTGATCCAAGTCATACAGTCGGTCCTCCAGCAGCCCCTTGATGCCGTTGGCCATACCATAAACCTTGGTGATGCACTCTTCATCCAGTGCGGTTTCGATTGCTCCCAGTGCACTGGCATTGATTACCGAAGTCGGTCCCCCTGATTGGCCGATGACACAGGCCCCTCTTAATTTTTCCATGTTTGTTTCTCCTTTTCCTCTAAAATTCCTTTTAACCGCAGTGCGGTGATCTATAACACTCCGTCCGGCAAGACCGGACAGTGGTTATTCCTTCAAATATTCCGTTGTGATCTCTCCCAGGATCTTCATCCCTTCCCGAATCTTGTCCGGGTCCATGTTGGAGAAGTTGAGCCTCAGCTCCCGGTGCCGGTTAGCGGCCGGGTAAAAGGATGTCCCCGGAATAAAGGAAACCTTTTGTTTCTGTGCCCGAGCGAGCAGCTCCCTGGAATCTTTCCCTTCCGGCAGGGAAACCCAGATAAAGAGGCCTCCTCTGGGGTTGGTGTAAGAAATGGAATCCGGAAAATGCTCCCGGAGCATTTGAATCATGACATCCTTCTGCTCAAGGTACATTGCGGTGATTCCCCGGATATGATCATCCAGGCTGTAGTGGTCCAGATAATAGGCCATCTGCCTTTGGGCAATGGAGGAGGTGGACAGGTCGGCTGCGTTTTTCAGTATCAGGATTTTTTCCATGATGGCCCTGGGCGCACAGACCCAGGCTACCCGAAGACCCGGACAAAAGGTCTTGGAGAAGGTCCCCAGATAAAGGACCTGACCTCTTTCATCTAAAGCTGCCAGAGGCGTTTCCAGTTCTTCTCCGAAGGAAAGCTCCGCATAAGCCCCATCTTCAACCACGGGAATATCATAGTCCCGGATAAAAGACATGAATTCCTTTCGCCGCTCCAGGCTCCAGCTCCGGCCGGTGGGATTCTGATGATCCGGATTGACATAAATCATCCGAATCCGGTCTCCGTACATCTCCACTGCAGCCTTCAGGCTTTCCATGGATATTCCCTGGTCATCGATTTCCACTGCTGCCAGGGTAGCTTCATGGGCCCGGAGGGCATTAACGGCCCCCAGATAAGAGGGATTTTCAAAAAGAACCACATCTCCCTTGTTGATGAACATCATGCCGCACATGTCCAGCCCCTGTTGGGATCCGCTGGTGATGATGATTTCTTCAAGATTATAATGCAAATCAAATTTTTCTGCAAGCCGGTTTCCGATGATTTCACGAAGACGGATATAGCCGCTGGTGGAACCATAGCTCAAGGCCTCTTTCCCCGATTCCTCCATCACATGGTCAAAGGATTCCCGGATGGCTTCCAAGGGGTAGGTTTCCGGCGAGGGAAAACCTGCAGAAAAGGAAATCATGTCCGGTGTCTCAATGACCTCAAAGGCATTGAGCAGGGATTTGTCGGACAAAGCTTCAATTCTGGATGCGTATCGCATATTAACCCTCCCAGCTATTGAGATATTTTTCCTGATCCGGAGTCAGCCGGTCGATGGCGATGCCCCAACTGGCCAACTTCCGCTCCGCCACGATTCCGTCGATTTCAGCGGATACATCGATGACCTTGTTTTCCAGATGTGTATAGTTGTCTTTTACATACAGGGCGGACAGGCACTGAACGGCAAAGCTCATATCCATGATTTCTGCCGGATGGCCATCCGCAGCAGCGATATTGACCAGACGGCCTTCTGCAAGGATGTTCAGCCATCGGCCGTTCTTCAGCCGATATCCCATCACATTACGCCGCATTTCCTTCTTTTCCAGGGCCGCTCCCTCAATGGCCAGCATGTCCACTTCCACGTTGAAATGTCCCGCATTGCATAGGATTGCCCCATCCTTCATAGCCATCATATGCTCCAGGCTGATGGTCCGGATGCATCCGGTGGCCGTAACAAAGATGTCACCGAAAGGTGCCGCCTGATCCATGGTCATCACATCGTAACCGTCCATTTTCGCCTCAATGGCTTTTACCGGATCGATTTCCGTGACAATCACCCGGGCGCCCAGGGCCGCGGCCCGCAGGGCGATTCCCCGGCTGCACCATCCGTATCCTCCCACCACCACCGTCTTGCCGGCAATGATCAGGTTGGTGTTTCTCATGATGCTGTCCCAGACCGACTGGCCGGTTCCATAGCGGTTGTCAAAAAGATGCTTGCACTGGGCGTCGTTGACCGCCACCATGGGGAACTTCAGAATCCCTTCCCGTTCCATAGCCTTGAGACGAATAACTCCGGTTGTAGTTTCTTCACATCCCCCCATCACTTCCGAACCCAAATCCGGTCTTCGGTGGTGGATCAGCCCCACCAGATCCCCTCCATCGTCGATGATGATGTGGGGCTTGTGTTCCAGGGTCAGCTCGATATGTCGGTCATACTGTTCCTGCGTAGCTCCGTGAATGGCATAGATCTTCATTCCGGTGGCAGCCAGCGCTGCAGCCACATCGTCCTGAGTAGACAGGACATTGCTTCCGGTCACAGCCATGTCTGCGCCGCCGGCGGCCAGCACTTCACAAAGATAGGCGGTTTTTGCCTCCATATGGACGGAAAGGGATACTCTCAACCCTTCAAAGGGCCTGGTTTCCCGAAATTCCTTTTCCAGACCGGAAAGAAGGGGCATATGCCTCTTTACCCAGTCGATTTTCTGCCGCCCGGAGGCTGCCAGTCCGATGTCTTTGATTTCATTCTGAATCATGTTATTTATTCTCCCTGTAAGTTGAAAATTCCTTCTGTAAATGGTTCCTCTGCTCCAAAATGGCCCATCAGGCTTTCCACAACGGTACCGTCTACGAGAAACTGTACCAGCTGAACCTCCGGGAAACTGGCCCGGAGGGACTCAACGATCTGGCTGATGACATAGGCTTCTGCCAGAGATCCGTTGTTGAGCCCCTGACTGGAGAGATCCACGATAGCTGTCCCATCATCCACCACCACATCATGTACCTGAATGTTATCATCGATCAGGGTTGCAGCCGGCGAAGTGCCCTCTGGAATCTGCCTCAAAGCGGAATCCACGAGCTGAAAATACTGCCGGCCTTCCTGAGCGGTCATGGGCACATCCCGGACCTCCACCAGCTTGGGCAGAGTCTCATCCCCGGTTTCCACATAGCCGGTATGGGCAAAATACAGGGTCACCGAATATTCCTTTTCCTCCGGCATGGGCTCTGTCGGCTCTCCCGGGACTTCTGCCAGGCCGCAGCCGGCAGCCAGCACCATGATTCCGATCAGGG
This sequence comes from Anaerovoracaceae bacterium, assembly GCA_047637815.1. Lineage (GTDB taxonomy): Bacteria > Bacillota > Clostridia > Peptostreptococcales > Anaerovoracaceae > UBA5559. Next base: position 12,638 of record JBLJBD010000071.1, on the reverse strand, counting down.
TCATGACCATCAAAATAACGTTGAACCTATGTTTTCTCATTTTTTTCATCTGCTTCCCGTCTCCTTCCTACTGCACTGATAACAGCATTATACCATTTCCTGCCGGAAGGTTCCCACCATTTTCACAGGGATAGAACAATTTTTCTCTTATTTGGGCTCCCAGATATCCGGATTTTCTTCCAGCAGCCATTCATGGGCCGGATCATTGACTCGGGATGTCCAGGGGTTGTTGTCGTAATGGCGGATCATCCAGGTATAGTGCATGGCATAGCCGGGAGCAGTGACCTGGGGATGGGTAGGCCCTCCTGGAATGCAAAGAGCGCTGTTGTCCACGATCTTGTAGACATCGTCGCCGATAAAGCCGGCGCCAAAACCCTGGGGCCGGTCAAACCGGTAATAGTAGACCTCCGGCTGATCATGGCCGTGGGGAATGTAGCTGGACCATTTACCAGGAGCATTGATGACTTCTCCGATGACCATATTGGAATAGGGGGCGTTGCTGTAGTCAAAAATCGTCCGGACTACCCGCTTGGCCGTGTCTCCCCATACGTTGTTTCCGAAGATGTCCGAACGGCAGTCCTCTGCTTTATAAAACCGGGAAGGAAAGTTTCTTTCATTGGTCGTCTTCTGGATCAGCACTTCAACATCGGTTCCTGCGGTCAGGGAAACCTCCACTCCGGCGGCCACATGAAGCAGCGTCGGATTTTCATCAAAGAGGGAGGTTCTTTTAGCGGTTTCCTGATTTCCTTCCCACAGGAAAGTCACTTCTCCATCATAAAGCATAAAGGCGCTTTCCTTGGCATCGTCCTTAAAGGTGATGGTTTCCCCGGCTTCCAGCTTATAAATCCCGGAATCCATCAGCATCTCTGCGGTGATTCCTTCCATGGAAGTGATTTCATTGTATCCTTTAGTAATTGGTTTTAACTCGATTAGCATAGTAAACCTTCCTTTCCTGTTACCGGTAACGTTCTGCTGTAAAAAAGAACCCGGGGACAAGACCTGCAGCAGGCAGGCCTCATCCCGACGGGTTCCGATGTGTCATATCTTAAAACTTGAAGAGGAACTTTCTGATGATGTTCACCAGGTCATCGTACCCATGAGCGAATTGATCCAGGGTCTTGTTCACGACACCATAGGTATCAAATTCTTCGATTTCCATGTGGTCATAGGCTTTGACAAAGTCCGGAAGCTTTCGCAGCTCTTTGATGTAGTACGGATCTACTTCTTCATCCATACGGGCTACTACATCGAAATCGGAGTTGTTGAACATGACCTGATATTTGTAAGGCATGGTCAGGACCACATCTCCGCCGATGAATTCCAGCCAGTGAAGGGGAGTCCGGTAAGCGGCAGCCAGCATCTTGCAACCATATCCTCTTTCCTTATATACCTTGTAGGCCTTCTTTACGCAGGCTACACCAGCCATATCCAGAGCCGGCGGATACACCGCGATGGAAGCTTTGTCAGCCGCTGCCTTCAGCCAGTCGTCGATTCTTCCCACCATGATGGTGCAGACCGGATTGATGCCCGAATTGTCTAGTCCTTCTGCGGTTCTTCGGTCCAGACCTCTCTGAACAGCTTCACCCACAGCGATAGCCTGGGTGGCGGTGAAGGAAACGGTAGCGTTGATGCTGACGCCCCGGTAGGTAGCTTCTTCAAAAGCCTTGATGCCTGCAGCCGTGGCCGGCATCTTTACCTGCATGTTGGGAGCCAGGGTAGCAAAGTAGACTGCCTGCTCCACCAGCTTTTCCGTGTTGTTGTAATACTTGGTGTTGGTCTGAATGGAAATTCTTCCTTCGCCGGTGGCCGGGTCGAAAAGAGGCTCCAGCAGCTTCGCTCCGTCGATGGCCAGTTTTTCAATGATATCCCAAGCCAGTTCATCTTCTGACGCAGTGGGGTTGTTCCGGATCAGTTCCTTGATATAATCCTCGTAGACAGGCAGTTCCTTTTCCAGGACCCCTTTGACGATGACCGGGTTGGTAGTGGCTCCCACTCCCCCGTTCTCTATGCTGTAAGTCAGTTCTTTGATAGAACAGGAGTCATTCCACACCTTGGTCTGGGGGAACTTTTGTCTCATTTCCAATAATTTACTCATTTTTTTCTCCTTTTCTTCTGAAACTACTTTTTCTTTGCGTTCTTTCTCATGTCGATGACAACCGCTACGACGATGATCAGACCTTCGATGATCTGCTGCCAGTAGGGGTTAACGGAAAGTAATGTCAGACTGTTTCTAAGTACACCCAGAATCAGGGCTCCGACCACTGCGCCCCAGATGGTTCCGATACCGCCGGCATGACTGGTACCACCAATGGTGGTGGCAGCAATGGCAGTCAGTTCGTAACCGGTGGCAGCACCAGGATGAACGCTTCCGGTACGGCCTGCGAAAACGATGGCGGCAACACCAGCCAGCATTCCGCAGTAGGCATAAATCAGGGTCAGATTTTTCTTTACATTGATACCGGATACTTCAGCAGCTTTGATGTTGGCACCGATGGCATAGACGCTCTTACCGAAGCTGGTATTATTCAGAAGAACCCAGGTTATCACGATACAAATAAAGTACACGATGACCGGCACCGGGATGATGCCGATTTTACCACCGAAGAAGGTAAAGTCAGGGGTCAGGGTACTGATGGGTTTACCAGAGGTGTACAGCAGGGCAAGACCCCGTCCGATGGTCAGCATACCCAAGGTAGCAATAAAGGCTGGTATTCCGGTATAGGCAATCAGGCTTCCGTTGATGCCTCCCAGGAAAGCACCAATCAGGAGGGCCGCAAGAATCGGCACGATGACCGGCATTTCACCCAGTGTGGGGAAGAACTTACCGCTGGCTGTAGCCGCCTGCCCTAAGCTTGCAGCAACGACACCGGCAAAGGCCAGGACCGATCCGACGGAAATATCGATACCCTTGGAGACGATGACCAGGGTCATGCCCAGAGCCATGATTCCGAAGATACTGCTCTGAATCAAAATGTTGAAAATATTGTTAGGGGTAGGGAATGAATTGGGCTTGACGATGACCATGACGACGACCATCAGGATCAGGACACCTACAATGCCGTACTTTTTCAGAAGCGCTTTGGAATGGCTGCTGACCGCAACGCTGCCGCCACCCTGCTCCTTGGTTTGTATTTTGCTCATTTGAACATCCTCCTGTTTCTTTATGCAGTCTTTTCCGATACCGTACCAGTAGCATACTTCATGATTTCCGCCTGGGTCAGTTCTTTCGTGTTTTCCAGAATTCCGGTCAGCTTTCCTTCATGCATGACCATGATCCGATCGCTCATTCCCATTACTTCCGGCAGCTCCGAAGAAACCATGATGATGCTCTTTCCCTGTCCCGCCAGGTTGGTAATGATTTTATGTATTTCCGACTTGGCACCAACGTCGATACCTCTGGTCGGTTCATCCAGGAAGAGAATGTCCGGTTCGGTCAGCAGCCATCTGGCTACCAGGACCTTCTGCATATTCCCTCCGCTGAGATTCTGCATCTGCTGATACAGTCCCGGTGTTTTGATAGAGAGGGCTTGGATAAACTTGTTTCCGTCTTCGACCATATCTTTGCCTTTCAGGAGGCCAAGTTTATTTTTATATTTTGAGATATTGGAGACCGTCATATTGTCCATGATGGACAGCATGGGGAAGATTCCGTCGGTACGGCGGTCTTCCGTCAACAGGGCCATCCCATTTTTAATGGCGTCTCTGGGACTGGTGATCGTCACCTTCTGGCCATCAATGAAGATTTCTCCAGCGGATGTGTGACGGATTCCGAAAAGGGCTTCGATGACTTCTGTCCGGCCAGCTCCTACCAGTCCGGCGATACCAAGGATCTCCCCTTTCCTTACGGAAAAGGATATATCCCGGAAGGTATTTCCGGCTGTCAGATTTTTGACCTCCAGTCGAACATCCCCGATGCAGCAGGGCACCTTGGGGAACATCTCATCCACATTCCGGCCGACCATCATGTGAATCAGCTTTTCAATGGTCAGTTTGTCCGTATCTTCATCTCCGATATACTGACCGTCCCGGAAAACAGTGATCCGGTCGGTGATTTCGTAGATTTCATCCAGCTTATGGGAAATATAAATCAAGCTCTTTCCCGCAGCCTTTAATTTTCTCATTATGATAAACAGCTGGTCTACTTCCTTATTGGTTAATGCGGAAGTAGGCTCATCCATTATAATCAACTTTGCGTCATAGGATATGGCTTTGGCGATTTCAACCATCTGAATCTTCGCCACGGATAATTCCCGCATCTCCGTCCTCGGATCTACGTTCAGATCGATTTGGGCCAGGACTTCCTTGCTCATTTCGTACATTTTTTTGTGATCTACCAGGCCGAACTTGTTCTTCGGCTCTCTTCCCAGCCACAGGTTTTCCATGACGGGTCTGGACTCGACCGGATTCAGTTCCTGATGAATCATGGCGATGCCAGCCTGAATGGCCTGCTGGGTATTGGCAATTTCGATTTTACTGCCGTCGAAAAATATTTCACCCGATGTGGGAGGGTGGATACCGATCAGACATTTCATCAGCGTCGATTTCCCCGCACCATTTTCTCCCATCAGGGCATGGATCTCTCCCGGTGCTACCCGCAGATCAACACCTCTGAGTGCCTGCACTCCAGGGAAAGTCTTGACAATATTCTTCATTTCCAATAAATATTTCTGCTCTGACATAATCGTTTCCCCCAAATTTTTTTATTTGGGGAAAGGGCCGGGCCCTTCCCCCAAAGTTAAGATTCTTTACTGGAAATCTGCAATGTTTTCCGGAGTGATCAGCACGAAGGGAACCCAAGTGATCGGTTCTACGGCTTCACCAGCCAGAACGGAAGATACGACACCAACAGCTCCGCCGCCCTGTCCTTCAGCATCCTGAAGTACGGTTGCAGCCAGTGTTCCGTCAGCAACAGCATTCTTTGCATCGGGGATCGCATCAACACCCATTACGATAACGTCGGTTCTTCCTGCAGCCTGCAGAGCCTGTACAGCTCCCAGTGCCATTTCGTCATTGTTGGCAAGGATTGCGTTCAGGCCATCGCCGTAAGCGGTCAGCCAGTTTTCAGTCAGGGTCAGTCCCTGGTCTCTCTGCCAGTTTCCGGATTCCTTGGCCAGAACGGTGAAGTTTGTTCCGGCTAAAGTAACTTCGTTACCTTCGGTTCTCTTCAGTGCGCCTTCGTTGGACAGGATTCCCTGCAGGATTCCTACGCCGCCGCCATCAGGAAGCATTTCCATCAGGTATTCAGCCTGGAATTTTCCAGCGTCGATTTCCTGAGATCCGACATAATATACATTTTCAGGAATTTCACCTTCGCCAAAGGGGTTTCTGTTGACATAAACCAGAGGAACTCCGGCTTCCTGTGCGGCGTCAGTGATGGGACCCATTGCGCTGGTGTCAACCGGTACAACGATCAGGGCAGCAACTCCCTGTTCGATCATGGCTTTCACCTGGTCCTGCTGCTTGATTACGTCTTCCTGAGCGTCCTGGACGTCCAGAGTGAATCCGGCTTCAGCAGCTGCTGCTTCTGCAGCGTCTACGATGTAGGTCTGGAAGGTGTCATTAAAGTTGTTGCAGGAATAGCCAACCTTAACAGCATCTTCAGGAGTTTCTGCTGTTTCTCCGCCACCGCAGGCCGCAAGACCCAGGGCAAGAACCAGTACCAGCATTAATGCAAGTATTTTCTTCATTTTTCTGTCCTCCATAAAAATGTTTTCTATATTAACGACCCCATTGCCGCTAATACCAAGGTGCCTTGCGAAATCGAGCCCCTTACACGATTTCGCTGATTTTTACCGGTCTTCCCTCCAGGACGGATTTCTTGGCAGCCAGCCCCATTTTGATGGGCTGAAGCCCGTCAAATCCGACTACCGGTGTTTCCGTATCGTTGATGATGGCAGCCATAAACTGCTTCATTTCATCCGCGAAGGAATCCATATACCGCTCCAGGAAGAAATACTTCGGCTTTTCCCCAAATACGCCTTCTGCAGTACTCCATACCGCTGTTGACGGTGTGTCGTTGCTGATTTCGGCTTTCCCTTTTGAACCAAATGCTTCTACACGCTGATCGTATCCATAAACCGCTTTACGGCTGTTGTCGATCACGCAGAGCCCCCCGTTTTCGAATCGGATCGTTATGATGGCCGTATCCACGTCTCCGGCTTCCCCTATAGCCGGATCCACTAAGCAGGCCGATGCCACATAAATCTCCGTCGGTTCACTTCCCATCATGAACCGTGCCATATCAAAGTCGTGAATCGTCATGTCCATGAACATTCCACCGGATGCCGCAGCATACTGTGCTGAGGGCGGTTCCGGATCTCTGGAAGTGATTTTCAGAATATGAATATCACCCAGGGTTCCGTCCTTGATCAATTCCCGGACTTTTCTGAAGTTGTGATCGAATCTTCTGTTGAATCCGATCTGCAGCTTGACCCCTGCTTCCTTCGCTGCATCAATGACCGCTTCCACTTTGGGAATGGTCAGGTCTACCGGCTTTTCGCAGAAAATGTGCTTCCCTGCTTTGGCCGCTTCCACTGAAATCTGAGAATGGGTGTCCGTGGAGGAGCACACCAGTACCGCATCGATTTCAGGATCGTTGAGAATTTCTTTGTAATCGGCAGTAGCCACGGGAATCCCGTTCTGCTCTGCCCATTCCTTGGCGCCATCGTAATAGATGTCCGAGATCGCCTTGATTTCCACTTCAGGGATGTAATTCATGATGCTCAGCGTGTGAACCTTTCCGATTCTGCCGGCACCGATGATCCCTACTTTCAGTTTCTTACCCATCTTCATTCTCCTTATAACCTATAAACCCGTTTTTTCTGCAATGAACTTTCTGGCTCGAATGGCATATTCCAGCGGATTAGCCTTAGCCGGGTCCTGTTCGGCTTCAACTACCATGTATCCTTCGTATCCGGCGTTTTCCAGTGCTTTGAATACGGGATCAAAGTCGATGGCTCCGTCTCCGGGAATGGTGAAGGTTCCTGCTCTTACCCCCTGCAGGAAGCTCCAGTTTTCAGCCTTCGCCTTAGCGACTACTTCCGGACGGACGTCTTTCAGATGGACATGGGCGATTCGGTCAATGTACTTGTTCAGTACCGCCATGACAGCTTCCTGAGTTCCCTCGGAATAATAGATGTGTCCGGTGTCGAAGAGCAAGTATACATCGTCGCTGACCATGGACATGAACCGGTCGATTTCTTCCGGTGTCTGGATTCCGGTCCCCATATGATGGTGGCAGGTCAGCTTCATGCCCTTTTCCTTGGCCAGTTCCGCCAGCATGCTGTAACCGCTGGTAACCGCTTCCCACTGCTCTTCGGTGTAAACCGGCTTGGCGGCGAAGATCGGCTCATCTAACCCCTGAATGCTGTTGCCGACTTCTGCTGCTCCGATAATCTTGGCTCCCATGGCATGAAGGAAATCCCGGTGCTCGATGAATTCGGCGGCTACTTCTTCCTTGGTCTTGGTGGTGAAGCAGGCACTGAACCAGGCATTGCAGATTTCCATGTTCCGAAGGGCCAGAGCTTTTTTCAGTACTTCCACATCTCTGGGATACTTGTTTCCTACCTCGGATCCGGTAAACCCGGCCAGGGCCATTTCACTGACACACTGTTCAAAGGTATTTTCACTGCCCAGGTCCGGCATGTCATCATTGGTCCAGCCAATGGGTGCTATGCCCAGTTTTACTTTGTTTTTATCCATACTGTTACTCCCCTTTATATGAATTAGAATTTACGGGCTTGTTCCACATGTTTTGCCACATCGGCAGCGGCTTCTTCCACGGCCTTGTGTCTGGATTGCTGGGCTACGCCCACTCTCCACCAGGCATCATAGCCGTCGGTCATCGTTCCCGGAACGGTCTTGATGTCGATCAGGGTGGACTTATTGGAGGCCTGCATGGCTTTGACCCCTTCTGCCAGTTCCTCCGGGTTCGTGGCGGTATAACCGTTTCCGCCGTAGCCCCTGGCTACCATGGCGAAATCGATGGGCAGATATTCTCCGGTGAGTCTTCCGGTTTTTTCGTCCCGGTATCGGTATTCATTGGCGAAGCTGGGGATTCCCTGACCTCGCTGCAGATTGTGTATACACTGGCATCCGTTGTTGTCCAGCACGATCAGGTTGATCTTCAGACCTTCCTGGAGACTGGTGACAAATTCGGAATGAAGCATCTGGAAGCTTCCGTCTCCTAAGATAGCATAGACTTCCCGTTCCGGCTCGGCAATTTTAACTCCCAGAGCCGCATTGACTTCGTATCCCATGCAGGAGAAGGCATATTCTACGTGGTAGACTCCCTCTTCCCGACATCGCCAGACTCGCTGAAGATCACTGGGCAGACTTCCGGAAGCGGTAACCATGATGGCATCCTTCGGCAGAAGCTTGTCGTTCAGCTCACCCAGAATCCGGGTCTGAGCCAGTCCGTCGGGATGGTCCAGGGAATACAGCCGATCCACTTCCTCATCCCACTCTTTTCTGGCTTCGGCGATTTCAGTGGTATAACCACTCTTGTACCCTCTCTTGCGCAGTTCTGCAGTTAGAGCCTTCAGGGCCAGCTTTGCATCGGCAAAAATCGGCATAGCATTCATTTTATAGGCATCCAGCGGGTTGACGTTGATGGAGATCATGTCCATCTCCTCGTGCTGATAGGCCCATTTGGAGCAGGTACAGAAGTCGTTGAGCCGGGTTCCGATCCCCAGGATCAGGTCGGCTTTTGCTGCCAGTTGATTGGTGGCAGAAGTTCCGGTCAGGCCGGCTCCTCCCATGTTATAGGGATTGTCAAAGAGCACCACCCCTTTTCCGGCCTGAGTTTCGCCGAAGGGGATATTAAATTCTCTGGTAAATTCGATCAGTTCTGCTGCCGCATCGGAGTACCCGACACCGCCCCCTGCAATGATGAAAGGCTTTTCCTTCTTCATGATCAGGTCTGCAGCTCGCTGGACCATGGCCGGATCCATGTCTCTTCTCTGAATGTAGTGGACTCTTTTTTCCAGAAATTCCACCGGGTAGTCATAGACTTCTCCCTGAACATCCTGGGGCAGGCAGAGGGTGACTGCTCCCATTTCTGCCGGGTCGGTCAGGACTCTCATAGCATTGATACAGGCGGCCATCAACTGTTCCGGCCTGGCGATCCGATCCCAGTATTTGCTCACCGGCTTAAAAGCATCGTTGGCGGTGATGTTGTAATCATGAGGCTGCTCGATCTGCTGGAGCACCGGATCCGGCTGCCGGGTTGCATAGGCTTCTCCGGGCAGGAACAGGACCGGCAGACGATTGGAGGTGGCAGTTCCGGCAGCAGTAACCATATTCAGGGCTCCCGGCCCGATGGAACTGGTGACGGCCATGATCTGCTTTCTTCTCTTCTGCTTAGTGAATCCCAGGGCGATGTGGGCCATGCCCTGCTCGTTCTTTCCCTGATAGTACCGGAGGCTGTGCTGATCGCTTTCCAGGGCTTCCCCCAGTCCTACCACGTTTCCGTGGCCGAAGATTCCGCAGACTCCCTGGACGAACTTGATTTCTTCTCCGTCCACGTTGATGTACTGATTGTCTAAAAATCGGACCAGGGCCTGAGCCATAGTCATTCTTTCTGTTTTCATAGTTCCTCCCCTTTTCCGTTCCTACAGTTTGACGATGGCTTTTTCCTTCAGGGATTTGGTGGCGGCAAAGGCAACCTCCGTATCCTTGGTACCGTCGTAAACGGTGATGTCCGGCTGTCTCTTTTCCAGAATACAGTCGATGAATTCTCTCATTTCCAGCAGATAAGCTTCTGCAAACCGCTCCTGGAAGTTCTGGGAGCATTCATTGACTACTCCGGTGTTGTCAAAGATGGTACAGAGATTTTTTCTGGGCTCTGCAGCAATCCGCAGGGATCCCTTTTCTCCGATGATTTCCGTTTCCACGTGGTATCCGTGGGCCGCATCTCTTCCGGCGTGGAACAAGGCCATGGAGTTGTTGTCGAACCGCATCATGGCACAAGCATTGTCTGAATCCCCAAACTCGGCGAATTCCGGATGGACAAAGGCACCACCCATAGCGTAGACTTCCTCTACTTCCCCTTCCAGGAACCATCGGGCCAGGTCGATGTCATGAACGGCCATATCGATGAAAATGCCTCCGCTTGTCGGGGCGAACTTAATAGCTCCCTGCACGTTGACTTCCGGGTCCAGACTGGCAAACTTGGCCATATAAGGACGTCCGATTTTTCCTTCGTCGATGAGCTTTTTTGCGTAAGCATAAGAAGGGTCATACCTTCTCATAAAGCCCAGCATGAATACCTGGTCAGGATGCGCTTCAACGGCCTTTTCCGCTTCCTTGCACTCTTCGATGGTAACACCGAGAGGCTTATCGGTGAATACATGCAGACCAGCTTCCAGACCAGCTTTAATATGTTGTACGTGCAGAGGTGATGGCGAAACGACGGCAACGGCTTCCAGTTCTTTATTCTGAATCATCTCTTCGTAGGTCAGGTAGCCGTAGGGGATTCCCCACTCGGCCTGGACCTTATCCACTTCCTCCTGCAGGGCACTGCAGACAGCAATCAGCTCTGCGTTAGGGATGTTGAATGCGATGTTTCGTGCATGCTCCATACCCAGTCTTCCTAAGCCGACGATACCCATTTTAATTTTTCTCATTTGTTTCACCTCTCGTTGTGGTTCTGATGATTAACTCCGGTTCCAGAACGATGCTCTTATTGGGAGCATCCGGTCCCTTCTGAATGCGGTCGACTATGGTCTCAAAGGCGATGGTACCCATCTCGTAAACCGGCTGATTCACTGTAGTCAGCATGATCTGGGGCAATCGGGAGTAGGAAATGTTGTCAAAGCCGATGAGTCCGATGGTGTCCGGAACCTTTATATTTTTCTCGCCAAGATATTGAAGCGCCCCCAGGGCAATAACATCATTGGCGGCAAATATCCCGTCAATTTCCGGGTTTTTTTCCAGCAGCTCCCGGGTAGCTTCGTATCCTCCTTCAATGGAGAAGGTGGTGTAGATCACGTTTTTTTCCAGTTCCGGCATGCCGGCTTCTTCCAAAGCCATCTTCCAGCCCTGTTTTCTTTCCCTGGAGGAGAGAGATTCTTCCTTGCCTGCCAGGAAGCCGATGTTCTCATAACCGCTGTTGATCAAATGACGTACCGCCATGTACCCGCCCCGGACGTTATTCAGGGAAATGGCCGATGCGTTTTCCACTTTGGGCCAACTTTCCAGGACTACCAGCGGAAGGTGAAGATCCTTATATATCCCGGCGCTTTCATCCCGGGCCGGCTTGACGATAATCCCGTCTACCTGCTTTTTTCTTAAAGTTTTGATATAGGATTCTTCCCTGGTTGCATCCCAGTTGGAAACACAGAGGAAGATGTCGTAGTTTTCTTTTTTAGAGGCTTCGATAATCCCTTTCACCATTTCGCTGAAGAAGGGATTGGTGATGTCCGGTATGATGACACCAATGGTCTTTGATATCTTGTTCACAAGCCCTCGGGCCAAGTCGTTAGGTTGATATCCCAGTCTTCGGGCCATTTTTTCAATGTCCTGCCGGGTTTCTTCGCTGACTCCCTTTTTCCCGTTCAGAGCCCTGGATACCGAGGAGTAGGAAATGCCCAGTTCCTTTGCAATGTCTTTGATTGTGGGTGACATCTTCTCCTCCTTCCTCGAATTTTCTTTTATTTTGGTGCTTTGTGTTCCTTGTGAACAAGTTAACGCAAACGTTTTCGTACCCAATGTACCTATACTATAGCAAACGTTTGAGTCCTTTGCAAGGAGAAGATGGAAAAGAACAAAAAAAAACACGTAATCCCCGAAATTCCTGACGTTTTTTGGAATCCCGGGGATTAACTTGCTGTTAATATATTAAATTAAAGGACTTTTCTGCGGAGCACGAAATCCTTCAAGACCTGGGGCTTCAGGACCATGATCTGAAGGCGGTATTTCTTCCATCCGATGATGTCATTATGGGAATGAATGCTCTTATTATAGCTCTCTGCCATTTTTTCCAGTTCTTCGTCCATTTCTTCGATTTCCCGGATCTCTTCTTCCAAAATCCCGGCTTCCCGGCACTTTTTGAAGAGGGAATAGGCATGGGGCGTGACTTCTTCGGCTAATGCACTGATATCTTCCCGATCCTGGGAAGGGCGATATCCACCGTCCATTTCAAAGATTTCTGCCATTTCAGTTTCCTGGACTGCCTTTTCATCCAGCAGTTCCAGCAATTCCATCAGGGCTTCTGCCCTGGCTCGTATCATTACTTCGATCCGCACCCAGCTGGTCCGGGCTTCCTTCTTAAATCGCATGAGCTTGCCATAAGCGAATTGGAGCCAGCCGACGATGACCAGGATGATTCCGATGATGACTTCAAACATTATATTTCCTCACCTTTCACGATGGCCGGCCGGCACTTCCGGCGGCTTCTTTTTTTCCACCTGGGCAACAAGAACTGCGCCGAAAATGAAAGCACAGCCGACAGTCTGCATCAGGGTCATCCGTTCACTCAAAAGCAATACCCCAAAGAGTACGGCAAAGACCGATTCCAAGCTCATGATAATGGCCGCAACAGAGGGAGTTGTCCGTTTTTGGGCAAACACCTGCAGGGTGAACGCTACTCCGATGGAGAACACACCGGTATACACAATGGGGAACCATCCGGCGGTTAC
>JBLJBD010000070.1:0-5416 GCA_047637815.1 Anaerovoracaceae bacterium | reverse complement strand
CATTGATTTTTTCCTTTTGAGCTGCATCCCCCATACGCTTGTCTCCTTTCAGATGCAAGAAAAGGCCCACGTTTCTGCGGGCCTCTCTAGCTAGTCATCGTATTTGTTCCTGCCCGTAATCTTATACTTTTTCAGGATTTTCTCCGCCTGGGGATTGACCCGGCAGCTGGCTTCATGATGTTCCATTTCCTCCCTGGTCAGCTCCGATATCTTTTTTCGGTGAGACCGAATGGGCTTGGGCATCAGGAAGAAATAAATCAGGGGATTGATCAAAAATATATCCAGCAGTACCCAAAGGGTGATGGAGGGCAAAACGTGATCCAGTCCCCACATCCGTTCCGCAATGATTGCCGTAGCAACGACCCCCGTCATGCCCAGAAGAAAGGTAGCCATGGATCGCTCCAGCCTACCGATGGCTTCCGCCAGGACCGGATCGTTCCAATACTCCCGCCGACCTTTAAAGAGATACCGGCTTCCCCGGAAGTTGGTCAGGGACAGATAAGCCGCCATTTTCAGGTCATCCAAGGTGCCTCCTCCGGTGTAAGAGGGCGGCTTTTTACAGGATTCCCCGCCATCAGCTCCTCCCCCTGACTCCGATGCTGATTCTGTTGATTCTCCCATCTCTTCAGCAGGGGGAACTTCCTGGTAACGGACGATTCCATGAATCAGGGTGCCTCGGCCCATGGCCTGAAAAACCACTTTTTCTTCCGATTTACCATGAACCGCCAGGGTGTCCCCTTCCTTGAGGACGTATTCTTTCCCATTGATCAGCAGGACAGTATACCCGTTAAAGCAGTAAAAAAATCGGCTTTCCATTTCATATTCATCGGACAGATGGGTTTCTTCTGCCAAGGGCCGGGCTTCCTGGACCAGCTCCTGGGCTTCCAGGTAGGCATCCCCTCCCTTTCGATAAATCAGGTTGAAATCCCGGATCAAACCAAAGCTTCTGGTTTTCACTTCGCCGCCAAAACGGTCCTGCTCCAGTCTTCGTAGACGGCTGACCCGCTCTCCCTCAAAAGAAAGGATTACCTCTCCCTCCAGTACCATGAGGATCCGGTCATACAAAGGAAAGTGGGTGAATTCCGTCTCTTCCTTCTCCACTTCGGCTGTGCTGAGCCGCCAGACAAAATCCCGGTTAGAGAAGACCCGGTCTTCAGGAAAGATGGCCAGCTGCCGGGTGACACCACCGGACCATCGGCTGACGATATTGTCCCTTTCTTTGTATAACAAAATTTCCATGGCTGCCTCCTTTCTAGATCAGTACCACTTTACACATCTCCTCCAGGCCACGCTTGGCCTTCCATCCCAGTTCTCTTTCTGCCTTGGAAGGATCCGCATAGCACATGGCGATATCCCCTGCACGTCTGGGGTCGATCACATAGGGAATCGTGCATCTGTTGACATTTTCAAAAGCCCGGACCACCTCCAATACACTATAACCGGTACCGGTACCCAGGTTGAAGATGTGGACTCCCGGCGTTTTCATCCGATCCAGAGCTGCCACGTGGCCGTCGGCCAGGTCGATGACATGAATATAATCCCGGACACCGGTTCCGTCAGGCGTGGGATAATCGTTGCCGTAAATGTGAAGCTGGTCCAGCTTTTTTTCAAATACCCGGATGATATAGGGCATCAGGTTATTGGGTATGCCATTGGGGTTGTCCGCCAGAAGACCGGTGGGATGGCCCCCGATGGGATTAAAATACCGCAAAAGGGTAATGTTCCAGCGGTTATCCGATTGATACAGGTCTTTCAGGATCTGCTCATTCATCAGCTTGGTGCATCCATAAGGATTGGTAGCGCTGAGGGGGGCTTCCTCCGGTATGGGCAGAATCTCCGGATCCCCGTATACCGTGGCCGATGAGCTGAAGACGAAATGAAATATCCCTCTCTTTCTCATGGCCTGCAACACATTCATGGTGGAAACCAGGTTGTTTTCATAATACATTAGCGGCCGTTCCACTGATTCCCCCACCGCCTTGTATCCAGCAAAATGGATGACTCCGTCGATGGGCTCCAGTTCAAAGAGCTGCTCTGTTCTTTCCCGGTCCCTCAGATCGACGGGATAAAAAGGGAATTCTTTTCCGGTAATCCCCTTGATGTAGTGGATGGCCGTTTCCGAACTGTTTGACAGATCGTCCGCAACGACGATTTCATAGCCAGCTTCCAGAAGCTGAACGCAGGTGTGGGAGCCAATATACCCTGCTCCCCCAGTGACCAGTATTCTCATATCGCTTGTCCTTCCTTTTCAGCAGGTGTCAGTTTGCCGATGATTCTGTCCAGATTGCCATGGCGATTCAGTATCGACGAATTGATGGATTTGAAACGCTGTTTTCTGCCTTCAGAAAGAGGAATCCATACCTCTGTGGTCTGGCAGGTGTCATTATGGAATACAAAGGAGTTGATCAGGGCCCCGGCCGCTCTGCGGTAGTCCTCTCCCTCACCCAGTAGATGGCTGCATTTGCCAATGGGGATCAGGCTTTTGGAATCCAGATGGTACTCGTAGAGGATTTCATCGGAAATTTCTCGTAAAACTTCTGCCTGTTGCTGGAGAATCAGCAGCTGGCCCTTGATCCGATAGATCCATATTCCCATCCCTGCCAGAACCATTAGCAGGAGTATTATTCCACCCGTCAGTATTCGACCGTCCATCGATTCCCTCCTAACCTTTTCCGTCATAGAGCATCGGCAGGCTCCGAATCCTTGGATCCCGGATTTTACTCATCAGCTCCTGCCCGTGGGCTACCAGGAAATTTTCCCTGCTTGCTGACAACCCCGTCCGGTTCAGTTCCTCCCGTATCAGGATGCAGATTTCCTCTATCAACCGGCTTTTTTCTTCTGCCCGCTCCGGTTCGTCCGGAATCCGGGCCAGTCTGGCCAGCATGGCGGCCATTTCTCTTCCGCCCTCCATAGAATCCATGCCCCGGAACATCCACTTGTAGAAGGGCATATAGGTTTTTCGGAGAAGGTAAAAGGCTCCGGCAGCGGCCTTGATGAATTCTGCAGCGGCCATGCAGGCTGCAGCGGAATCCCCCCGCTTCATGGAACGCAGGTAATTATATTGACCGGACTGAGACATTGCCGCCAGCCTTGCGGTTAATTTTTTCAGGTAAACATCCTCCGGATAGAATTCCAGCAATCTTTTTCGAACGGCAGTGAATTCCCCGAAATGATCCGTGAAGATTTCTCCGTTGGTAGCAGTAGCCAATCCGGATTCGGAGGCCATGAGCCACTCCACATTGTCCTTAGGAACCCCGGGCGTTCCGATATATCTACGGTAAAATTCACTGGAAGAGAATACACCTCGTCGCCCGTTTCCCGTTTCCGTCATCAAGCCGCCCGGTATTTGTGCCTCCCCTTCCAGCAGGCCATAGGCTTCCTGAAGGGATGCTCCGATTTTCTGATGGATTTCCTCCGGCAGCCAAATGCAGAAGCCAGGTTGGAAGTCATGGTCCCGGGAGTATTCATCATCGAATCCAAAGCATTCGGAGCCTTCTCCCACCAGCCCCACTGCCATATATTTTTCATATTCCGGGAATCGGGACAATAGCATGGATTTCCCCTTCTGCTGATACAACTCCCTGGCCATGGCCATACCGGAAGGTTTGCCGCCGCCAGCTCCCGGGTCGGCTGCCTTTTCCAAATTCCGCTTTACTTCCTGATAGGCTTGGTTTTCCCCGTAGTTGGCCTTGATGATTTCCATCGCCCGTTTAAAATAGCCGGCCGCATCCTCTCGGTTGCCGTGATAATAGCTCAGTTCCCCCATAGCGTTGAGGGTGGAGGAGTAATGGACATCCTCCCGGCCGGGCAGACGGCGGAAGATGGCCTCCGCTTTCTTCAGGTTTTCCCCGGCTTCCCGATGCATCCCTGCCTTCATCTGGCGGAGAGCCAGAGTGGTATAGGTGGTAGCCGTTTCTACCGGATACTCCTGCAGGGGGAGGATGATTTCCAAAGATTTTTCTGCGTACTCCAGAGCTTTGGGGATGTCCCCGATCAGATCGTACACATGGCTGATGTTGTTGAAAAGGGCAGCCATCCGGTAATCCTTTCCCAGTCCCTGATTCCGGTAGATATCCTCTACCTGCTTATAGGCGGCCAGGGCTTCCTGACGGTTCCGCTCTTCGGTATGAAGGCTGGCCAGGTTCATCAGGGTCGTTCCGTGCTGCAACGTGTTTTCCAGCCCCAGAATCTTGATCGCCTCCAGGGCCAGGGCATAGATGGTCCTGCCTTCGGCAAACCGGTTGATGACCCGGTACACCCCACCCAGCTCATTGCAGACTGCCAGAATGGCCGGCACATCCTGCTCTGTCTTAGCCGTCTCCAGGCATCGGATCATGTACTCCTCCGCCTGGAGAATATCACCGGTCCGAAATATTTCATCCAGTTCTTTATAGAAATTATTAACATCCATGGGGTTTCCTCCCTGATTCTATGATTGTTTCTCCGCATCCTCCAAAGAGGCAAAACCGTATTGCTGTGTGGTGAACTCCAGGATCTTTCGGACCACGTTGCCGCCCTGGGCCTTTTCTGCTGTCAGATGATTCAGCAGACTCCGGAGGGTTTCTTCCGAATAGGTCTTCAGTTCCCCTCCCATATAGGTCTCCACCGAGGTGATGCCGCTTTTATCGGCAGCCGCCTCCAGGGGCCTCCCCCGTTGGGACAGCTTGGGGAACTCCCGGGAAACTTCCTGATCCCAGAGAATCAGCAGCTCCAGGATCCGCCTTATCAGCAGGAGTTTTGACTGCTCCACCGGAGGCAGATGAGGCTGAAGCTTCTGCCGATAATATTCCGGATCGGTGGATTCCATCATATAGGCGTACTTCTCGGTAATCAGATTTCGTCCGGATACCCGGGCCTTGTTCAGGTCTTGCAGATAATGTTCCAGAGTCCCCGGATCCCAGGCCAGAAACTGGCTGCTTCGCATGATATTAAACGTGGGATACTGATCCTGACAACCTGCCCGGCCGCCGATTCCCTCCACTTTCTGGAACATCTCCCATTCCATTGATACGATATCCCGGATGATCCGGGCCTTTTCTTCCTGGTTTTCCATAGTTATCTCCTTGTAAAATCCCCGTCTGTTCATGATTCCTCTGTTGAGTCTATTGTAGCATATTCGGGAGAGTTTAAAAAACTTCTTTTTGCCAAAAATCGGGAAAACGGAAGCCCTTTCCCAAAAGGGACGACCTCCGTTTCCCGTTGTCCTGCCTCTCCCTGCTCAGAAGAGAATCAGGATGGCTGCAATGACGATACCTGCTAGAATGATTCCCTCCATAGCGAAGGTTTCAAGCCTTATCTTTCTCTCGTCCATACTGATCCCATCCTTTCAACTCCGTCAATAACCGATACTGAGGATGCCGGACATATTCAGTTGATTCTATTATACCACTTATAATATATTTTACCACATCATCAG
>JBLJBD010000069.1:0-17741 GCA_047637815.1 Anaerovoracaceae bacterium | reverse complement strand
CGCCCGGGAAGTATGGAACTATCGGCCGATCAGGTCACTTACAGGAATATGCTGAGAGAATTGGAAGAGCAATTAAGCGAAAGAATGGATAAAAGAGAAGTCCAGAAATGGCTTTCGCCGCTGGAGGAAATTAAAGAGGATAAAGGCTTTTGGCAGGATTCCATCGGTGGAATGGCCTTATTTGCTTCGTCGGAGCGAGCCATCGTTTACCGGTTTCCGGGAGAGACCCTTCCCTTCCTTTCGGTGGGGGATACTTTCCTGATCAGTCCGCTGATTAAGAAAAGAATTGACATGCCCTTTTATCTGTTGGGACTTTCTCTGACAGACTTTTGGATTTATAAGGGTAATCAGGAGGGTTTGACGGAAGTGCTCTTGCCGGAGGGAACACCCAGAACTCTGGAAGAAGTGTTGGGTGATCAGCATACGGAAGGTTTTCTGACCCATGGAAGGTATGCCGGGCCAGGAGGCGGAGGCGGATCGATTTTTCATGGTCAGGGAGCTAAAAAAGACGAAGCGATGATTGACTTGGAAAAATATTTTCGATATGTGGATAAGATTGTCTCAGATGAGATTGTCTCAAAAGATCCCCTACCGGTGATTCTGATTTCCCTGACCGAACATCAGGGAGAATTCAGAAAATTATCTTCAAACCCACATCTCCATAATCAGGGTGTTCCGGAAGCCTTTGATGTCATTAAACTGGACCAGCAGGCAGAGTTGGCCAGACGGATATTGGCTGGAGAAGCGGACTCGGGGTTGAAAAGTCTGATTGAAATGCTGCCGGGTGAAATGGCCAAGGGACTGGCATCCGATGATCCGGTTGAAATAAGACGGGCTGCAGAGGAAGGAAGAATCCGAACCCTGCTGCTTGGAGAACTTCAGGATAATTATAAAGAGTTGACGGAGGATCGTCAGGAGACCATCAGACTTCGAGAGAGAACAGCAGAAGATACTCTGAAAAGAGGCGGTGAAGTTTTGGTTGCCGACGGCGGCAATATCACGGAAAGATCGGATATGGGAGCCGTTTTCCGATATTAACAGAAGAAACTGCTTAGGGGCGCTGGCCCTCCCGAAGAAAACGGACCAGTGCCAGGATATTATCAATCCGGTCCTTGGACAGCCCCGATAAATCCAGCTGTTTCAAATTTTTTGGCCGGACATTATAATAGGGTGTAGAATCATCGGTCAGGCCGAGGATATAGTCAGAACTCACTCCATAAAATATGGCCAGGGAACGAATGACTTCCAGGTCAGGCTGTCTTTTTCCAAGTTCATACTGGCTGTAGGCCTGAGGGGTTCTATGGATGATCAAGGCAATGTCTTCCTGTTTGAGATTTTTTCCGGTGCGCAGGATACGCAACCTATCACCTGCTATCATAATGCCTCCATGATTGTTTCAAATCTTACGGAAATATTGTACATGAAAAAGAGGAAGGCGAAGGGTTATTAAACAATTAGGCGAATTAATGAGATGAAAATAAACATAGTGTTTAATCAACTTTCTGAATTACCGGTTGACAACAATTTTTTATTATGTGATAATACCTTAAACATATAACTTATGGATAGGAGCTCGTCATGAGAATCATGGACAGAACATTCTTTTTTAGCTTTACAAACTTTGTCTTTAACGGAGACAAGGCTTTTTGTATTTGCTGAAACAGAGGATGGGACAGGGTTCTTTCGGGAGCTTTAGTGAGGATCAACCAATCTGCGGTCAGTGAGTACCGCAGATTTTTTTATTGCCATGATGAAAAATTTCGAACGCATTCGAAGAAAAGAGGCTAAAATGATGAAGATCGAGGAAAAGAGAAAAGAACTGAGTAAAATCGACAGGGAACTGGCCGAATTACTGGAAAAAAGGCTTCGCATGACCGGTAGAGCAGAGGGGGACTCCGCCCGAGTCTCCGGAATCGAATCCGGGGAAAGCCGGGGGGCGGCGATATCATCCCTGACACGGTCCATGGATGAGGAGATGGCTATTTATACCAAGGTTTTATTTCAAACCATCTATGATCTGGAGGATTCCTATCGGAACAAAGAGGTTTACCTTCACTCCGAGAAAGCAGAGGCTATCCGGGAAGGAATCGGTCGCACACCGGAGTTTTTCCCGAAAAGAGCTACTGTGGCTTGTCAGGGAATTGAGGGATCCAATTCTCAGTTGGCTTGTGATAAAATGTTCCAGATACCGGATATAACCTTTCTGAACTCTTTCGAAGCTGTTTTTTCAGCAGTTGACAAGGGATTGTGCCGCTATGGAATCCTGCCTATTGAAAACAGTCTGAACGGATCGGTGGGAGAGGTCTATGAATTGATGAAAAAGTACCGGCTTTACATCGTCAGAAGCACGAAAATGCAGATTAACCATGCCCTGCTTGGCGTGAAAGGAGCTTCTCCCCGGTCAGTCCGGAAAGTATACTCCCATGAGCAAGCGCTGGGACAGTGCAGCGATTATCTGAAAGAACATCCCGGCATGATGGCTCAAACTGCAGATAATACCGCGATAGCAGCGAAAATCGTATCCGAATCGGGAAACCCGGAAGAGGCAGCCATATCCAACCGGCTGTGTGCTGATCTGTACGGACTTGACCTCCTGGAAGACGGCATTCAGAACAATGACAACAATTACACCCGGTTCATCTGTATCTCAAAAAAAATGGAAATTTATCCGGGAGCCGATAAGACCAGTCTGATGTTCACGACGCCGAATAAGCCGGGGGCTCTGTATGAGATCCTTTCAAAATTTGCAGCTTTAGGAGTGAATATGACCAAACTGGAATCCCGGCCCATTCCCGGCAAGGATTTTGAGTTCATGTTCCATCTGGATCTGGATTCCTCCGTTCTCCAGGAGGAAATCCTGAATCTGATCTGTGAGCTGGAGCAAGAACCGGATTCCTTTACTTTCCTTGGCAGTTACAGGGAAATCTGAAAATGGTATGATTCCCTTCCCACTTATGGGTATAATGAAGTTATTAAAAAAAAGGAAGGATCGAATAAACGTGAAAAAAAATCTGACCAATATGAATCTTAAGGAGCTGGAACGCTTCATTGCCGATATCGGGGAGCAGAAATTCAGAGCCCGGCAAATCTATAAATGGATCAGCAGCGGAGCGGAAAGCTTTGAGGAAATGACTGATTTGTCAAAGAATCTCCGCCAGAAACTGGAGGAAGCCGCCGCGGTTCGTACTTTGGAGCTTCTGAAGGTCCAGGAATCGGCCGGGGACCATACGAGGAAATTCCTCTTCGCCCTGGAAGACGGCAATACCATCGAAACCGTATTCATGAAATATAAATACGGAAACTCGGTCTGTATTTCCTCTCAGGCCGGATGCCGGATGGGTTGTACCTTTTGTGCCTCGGGCATCGGCGGATTGAAGCGAAATCTGACTGCCGGAGAGATGTTGGAGCAGGTTTTGTCCGCTTCCCGGCAAGCCGGTGAAAAAATCAACCACGTGGTGGTGATGGGAACCGGAGAGCCTTTTGACAATTATCTGAATCTGGCTCAGTTTCTGGAGTTGATTCACGATCCGGAAGGGCTGAATATCAGTTACCGGAATATAACGGTTTCCACCTGTGGCATTGTCCCCATGATCAGCCGGTTTGCCCAGGATTTTCCCCAGGTAAACCTGGCCATTTCCCTTCATGCTCCGGAAGACTCCCTCCGATCCAGGACCATGCCGGTAAACAGGAGCTATCCCATCGATCAGCTTATCCAGGCTTGCAGAGCATATGGGCAGAAGACCGGAAGGCGAATCACCTTTGAATATGCGCTGGTAAAAGGGGTAAACGACAGCCTCTCCCATGCCGATCGATTATCCGACCTGCTTCGGGGCATGCTGTGCCATGTGAATCTGATTCCCCTCAATGAAGTCCGGGAAACGGGTCTGCGCGGTACGGATCGGGAGACCGCGGAACGCTTTCGGGCCCAACTCGAAAAGCGGGGAATTCCTGCTACGATCCGCAGAGAACTGGGAGCCGATATTGCGGCCGCCTGCGGTCAGCTCCGGCTTGGATAATTTTTTTAGGGTGTTGATGGAGCCTTGGGGATAGTGTATAATCTACATAAAGGTATCGTCCTGGCCGGCAGCGTCGGCAATCAGAAACGGAGGCGGTTGATATGGTTAGACTGGTAGTGGGTACCAAGGGTACCGGCAAGACAAAAAAAATGATCGAATTGGCAAACCATAGAGCAGAAGAAAGCAAAGGAAATATTGTTTTCATCAATAAGGATCATCGGCTTATGTATGACCTGAACCACAACATCCGGGTCATCACGATGGATGATTATGAAGGCATCACCAATAGTGATGAATATATCGGATTCCTGTATGGAATCATCAGTTCCGACCATGACATTGAATTGATTTTTATCGATAGCCTGCTGAAGCATGCGGACATTAATGCAGAAGATGTTCCCCGCTTTTTAGATAGACTTCGGAGCCTCTCCGAAAAATACGAAAAAGAATTCATCGTTTCCATTTCCATGGAAAAAGCGGCTCTTGAAGAACTGGAGCTTGAACATATCGAAATACTTTAACCAGGTTGAACTAGTATGATATTGACAGAATGGCGGTGATTGATCACCGCCTTTTTTTAAGGAATGAGATGAATAAAAAAGTAATTGTGTATGTATTTTTAACGGCACTCCTCTTCAGCACCATGGAAGTCGTACTGAAGGTTGCAGGAAGCGAGATGGACTCCCTTCAGTTGACATTCCTGCGCTTCATGATCGGGGGCTTGTTCCTGGCACCCTTTGCCTGGAAAGAAAAAAGAGATACAAGGAACCCTATTTCCTTTGGGGATACCCTTTGGATGCTTTTCCTGGGGATTCTGTGTATTCCACTCAGCATGCTGGCTTTCCAACTGGGAATCATGAATTCCAATGCGTCTACAGCCGCAGTACTGTTCAGTGTGAACCCGCTATTTACCATACTCTTTGCCGGAATCATCCTGAAGGAAAAAATTACTTCCCGCAAAATTCTGGCACTTATTTTAGGTACCGGTGGAATTATCTTTATGATCCGGCCCTGGGATATGCAGGAAGGCAACTCGATTCTCGGAGTAGTACTGATGCTTGCTGCCTCCCTGATATTTGGTCTGTACACGGTAGCGGGAAAGCTGCGGCTGCAGCGAATCGGACTGATCACCCAGACCAGCATCAGTTTTATTCTGGGTTCCCTGGTTTTGCTGGTAGTCATGTTTTTCATGAAGAGGCCTGTTTTAGAAGGAGTAGCTGACAACATCCTGATGGTCCTTTATATCGGTGTTTTTGTTACCGGCTTCGGGTATTATTTTTATTTCATGGCCATACGCCATTCGGATGCCTCGACGGCCTCGATGGCCTTCTACATCAAACCGGCCATAGCTCCCGTCTTTGCCGTTATTTTTCTGAAGGACATCCTTCTCTGGAATACCTATGCGGGCATCGCCCTTATTGTCGTGGGCTCCTTCATCACACTGTCAGGAAAGGTTCGGTTTCGGAAACCGGGTGATCGGAATGAATAAAAGGCAAGTGAAAAAATTTATTCAGCATATCGAAGAGAACATGAAAGGTCGGATACCGGTCCCCATCGGAAAATACAGCTTTTTTTCTGTTCTGGCTCCCCTTGTGGAAATAAAAGGTGAACTTCATGTCCTCTATGAAGTACGCAGCGACAATTTGACCAAACAGCCTGGAGAGGTTTGTTTCCCCGGGGGTTCTATGGAGCCGGGAGAAACCCCGGAGCAATGCGCTGTGAGGGAAACCTGTGAAGAATTGGGGATTCAGCCGGATGCCATTCGGGTCCTGGGGCAGTTGGATACCCTGTATGCCTACAGCAATTTCACCATGTATGCCTTTATCGGCATCATTGATGGAGAAAAATTAGCCCGGAGCATCCCCAACGAAGACGAGGTTAAAGAAATCTTTTTTGTCCCGCTCCGGGAAATCCTGGAGCAGGAACCCTATATTTATACAATGGAAGTGATTCCGGATATACGGGAAGATTTTCCTTATGAAAAGGTTAATTTTGACGACGGGTATAACTGGAGAAAGGGTAGGTCTGAAATACCCATTTATCTTTATTCGGATTGGGTGATCTGGGGTCTGACCGGCAGGATCACCATGAACATGGCCCAGATTGTGGGGGCCATTAAGGAGGAGATGGAAGATGAAACTAAACCTGGCACTTTGTCAGATGGCGGTGACGGACAATAAAGAAAAAAACCGGGAAAAAGCATCTGCTATGATTCGCGAGGCCGCCGGCAAGGGAGCCCGGATGGTGGTTTTGCCGGAAATGTGGAACTGCCCTTATTCCAATGATTTTTTCCCTTCCTTTGCGGAGGAAGAGGGAGGAGAAACCTATCGGTTTTTATCGGAAGAAGCCAAAACCAACGGTATATGGCTGATTGGGGGATCCATTCCGGAGAGGGAAGAGGGCAGGGTATACAACACCAGCTACTCCTTCGATCCTGAAGGAAAGCAGATCGGCCGGCATCGGAAGGTGCACCTGTTTGACATTGATATTGCAGGTGGAATCCGCTTTATGGAGTCGGATACCCTCACAGCGGGAGATGAAATCACCCTGATTGAAACGGAATTCGGAAAAGTCGGGGTTGCCATCTGTTTCGATGTCCGGTTTCCGGAGCTGTTCCGAAGAATGGTACTGGAAGGTGCGGTTCTCATCGTTTTGCCGGGGGCATTTAACATGACTACCGGACCTGCCCACTGGGAGCTGACTATGAGAGCCCGGGCCCTGGATAATCAGGTTTATGTGGCGGCTTGTTCCCCGTCCCGGGATACGAAAGGGCCTTACGTTGCCTTTGGCAACTCCCTGGTAGCCAATCCCTGGGGTGAGGTTTGCGGAAAGACCGACGCCGGGGAATCCCTCGTCTATGCCAGCCTGGACAGCACCTACGTCGATGCCATCCGGGAGCAGCTTCCGCTGCTGAAGGCCAGAAGACCGGAAATCTACTGATTTTTCAGGAGAAATGGGGAACTCTTTCGACAAAAGTGCTTTCCAACCGGATTTCCTTGCGCTATAATAAGCATGACGGTATTTTTATTTATTCAGAAAAATAGGAGGAACGAAAAGATGAAAAAAATAGTAGCAGTTCTGCTGGTACTGGTTCTGGTCTTCTCTCTGGCTGCCTGCGGAGGCGGAGAGACCGAAACTCCCGAACCCACAACCTACGATATCGCCATGATCACGGATGTAGGAACCATCGATGACAAGTCCTTCAACCAGGGAACATGGGAAGGTGTTGTAGCGTATGCAGAGGAAAACGGAGTTTCCCATAAGTACTACAAACCGACAGAACAGAGCACCGACGCTTACCTGGCTGCCATTCAGCTGGCTGTTGAAGGTGGAGCAAAAGTGGTCGTAACCCCCGGATTCCTGTTTGAAGAGCCCATTTACCTGGCTCAGGAACTGTATCCGGAAGTAAACTTCATTCTGATTGACGGAACACCCCACAATGCAGACTACAGTGATTTCAGAACCGATCCCAACACAGTAGGAATCTTCTTTGCAGAAGAACAGTCCGGTTATCTGGCTGGTTATGCAGCTGTTAAAGATGGCTACACCAAACTGGGCTTCATGGGCGGAATGGCAGTTCCGGCTGTTGTCCGATTCGGATATGGATTTGTTCAGGGTGCTGAAGATGCTGCAAAAGAACTGGGTCTGACCAGCGTAGATGTGAAATACCACTACACAGGCGGATTCGATGCTACTCCTGAAGTACAGACTCTGGCTACCTCCTGGTATGCAGAAGGAACCGAAGTCATCTTCGCCTGCGGAGGCGCTGTTGGATTCTCTGTTATGTCTGCTGCTGAAGCATCCGATGGAAAGGTCATCGGTGTTGACGTAGACCAAAGTGCAGAATCCGAAACGGTCATTACCTCTGCAACAAAAGGCCTGGCAGCTGCTGTTCAGGAAGCCCTGGCTGAATATTATGCCGGATCCTTCCCGGGTGGCGAAACCCTGACTCTGGGAGCGGACATGGATGGTGTTGCCCTGCCAATGGAATCTTCCCAATTCACTACTTTCAGCCAGGCAGACTATGATGCTCTGTATGCAAAACTGGTTGCTGGCGAAATCCCTCTGAAGAAGGATACCGATGCTGAAAATGCCGGCCTTCTGGGAACCACCATTGTTAAAGTAACAGTCGTCGAATAATCGACACAATAGGACAAGAGAGGCAAACAGACGGCAACGTCTGTTTGCTTTTTTATGGAAAATATTTTATAATAGGTCTAGTATGAATCTACCAAAACAGAAGGAGAAGCGGACATGGATTATATAGTCGAAATGCTTCACATCACTAAAGAATTTCCCGGTATCATCGCCAACGATGACATTACCCTGCAATTAAAAAAAGGAGAAATCCATGCCCTGCTGGGGGAAAACGGAGCCGGCAAGTCGACGCTGATGAGCGTACTATTCGGCATGTACCAGCCGGAAAAGGGAATCATCAAAAAGAACGGACAGGAAGTCCGGATAAAGTCCCCCAACGATGCTAATGATTTGGGAATCGGCATGGTGCACCAGCACTTTAAGCTGGTTCACAACTTTACCGTTCTTCAGAACATCATCCTGGGAGTGGAAACCACCAGTAATGGATTTTTGCGGATGGAAGCCGCTAGGGACAAGGTCATCGCCCTATCCGAACAGTATGGCCTGATGGTGGATCCGGATGCCCTGATTGAGGATATCACCGTAGGGATGCAGCAGCGGGTGGAAATCCTGAAAATGCTGTATCGAGATAATGAAATCCTCATCTTTGATGAACCCACAGCGGTACTGACCCCTCAGGAAATCGACGAACTGATGAAGATCATGAAGGATTTGACGTCGGAAGGAAAATCCATCCTCTTCATCACCCACAAACTGAATGAAATCAAAGCAGTAGCCGATCGTTGCACCGTGCTTCGAAAGGGAAAATACATCGGAACCATCGATGTTAAAACCACCAGCAAAGAAGAAATGTCTGAAATGATGGTTGGACGAAAGGTCAGTTTTGTTACAGAAAAGAAAGAATCAGAACCGGGAGAAACGGTCCTGAAGGTAGAGAACCTGGTCATACCTTCCAAGAATCACACAAAAAAGGCAGTCAAGGGGGTATCCTTTGAAGTCCGTCGGGGAGAAGTGGTCTGCATTGCCGGGATCGACGGCAATGGCCAGTCTGAGCTAGTTCATGGCATTACGGGACTTACCCCGATTGAAAGCGGTACCGTCCTGCTCAACGGTAGGGACATATCCAAAGCCAGCATTCGGGAAAGAAACTGCTGTGGCTTGGGCCACATCCCGGAAGATCGTCACCGGGACGGATTGATTCTGGAGTTTACTTTAGCACAGAATCTGGTTCTGAAAAAATACTTTACACCGGATTTCCAGAAAAATGGTTTTATCCAGTTTAAAGAAATTGACGATTTTTCCCAAAAATTGATTGAAGAATTTGATATTCGAAGCGGCCAGGGAACGAAAACGATTATGCGAAGCATGTCCGGCGGCAATCAGCAGAAAGCCATTGTAGCCCGGGAGTTTGATGTGGATCCTCAGCTGCTCATTGCTGTGCAGCCCACGAGAGGTCTGGATGTGGGTGCCATCGAATACATCCATCACGAGTTGATCGGGGTTCGGGATGAACATAAAGCGGTCCTGCTGATTTCTTTGGAACTGGATGAAGTAATGAATGTCAGCGACCGGATCCTGGTGATCTATGAAGGAGAATTGGTGGCTGATGTGAAGCCGGATGAAGTAACGATTCAGGAACTAGGCCTTTACATGGCCGGATCGAAAAGAAATGGGGTGTCTTCATGAGAAAAGCGAAGGATATTATGCTGAGTGAAGGCGCCAACAATGCCTTTTCCTCCTTGTTTGCGATTTTTATCGGCTTGGTTTTCGGATTTATTGTTCTGCTGATCAGTAATCCTTCCGAGGCAGTTCAAGGATTTACTATTATACTTAAAGGCGGATTCAACACCAATGCCAAGGGTTTGGGGCAGGTCCTCTATTTTGCCACCCCCCTTATCATGACCGGTCTGTCAGTAGGATTTGCCTTTAAGACCGGCCTGTTCAACATCGGAGCTGCAGGCCAGTTTATTATGGGAGCCTTCACAGCGGTATATATCGGCGTTAAGTGGACCTTCCTGCCTGCACCCCTTCACTGGATGGTGGCGATCCTTGGAGCGGCACTGATCGGCGGCCTGTGGGCCCTGATTCCCGGTCTGATGAAGGCATACCTCAATGTACACGAGGTCATTTCCACCATTATGATGAACTACATCGGAATGTATACGGCCAATTTCCTTATCAAAGCCACAGTTTACGATTCCAAGAAAGCCCTTTCTATGAATACGGCTCCATCTTCGGTCCTGCCAAAGGGAGGCCTGGACTATGTGTTCTACAATCCTCTGGGCAACGGAAAGGATCTTTCGACGGTGAACAGTGGCATCTGGATCGCCATCCTGTTAGCTATTGTGATGTACATTGTCCTGAATAAAACCACCTTCGGCTATGAGCTGAAAGCCTGCGGTTTCAATAAGCATGCCAGCCGGTATGCGGGCATCAATGAAAAGAGAAACATTGTCCTTTCCATGGTCATAGCCGGAGCCCTGGCCGGAATAGGAGGAGCTCTTCTTTATCTTTCCGGAGCCAATGGCAGACACATTAAAGTGGTGGATGTTCTGGCCGTAGAGGGATTTAATGGTATTCCAGTTGCATTGCTGGGATTGTCCAACCCAATTGGAATCATTTTTTCTGCCATTTTCATTTCCTACATTACTCAAGGCGGAAACTATATGCAGACCCTGGATTTTGTTCCGGAGGTCATCGATATCATTATTGCCTGTATCATTTACTTCAGTGCATTTTCATTGGTATTCCGTTCCATTATTCCAAGGATCATGCGCTTCCGAAAGGATAAGGCTGCAGCAACAGCTGGAGCAGAAGCAGCCGCTGCCGGTGGAGAACAGAAAGAAAGGAGGGAACAGGAATGAATATCGTATTTCTCGTAGTACAACAGACCATGTTCTTCTCCATTCCTCTCTTGATCGTTGCCCTGGGAGGGATGTTCACAGAAAGGGGCGGAGTCACCAACATAGCCCTGGACGGTATGATGATCATGGGAGCATTTACCAGCATCTTTTTCATTAATCAGATGCAAGGATCCATGAGTGGTCAGACTTTGCTGATTCTGGCCATCCTCATTGCAGTGGGAACCGGCATGGTGTTCTCCCTGCTGCTGGCCTATTCGGCCATCAACATGAAATCTGATCAGATCATCGGTGGTACCGCCCTGAATATGTTTGCTCCCGCTTTTGCCATCTATGTGGCCAGAACCTTACAGGATAATGGAGTACAGCAGATTACCTTCACCAATACCTTCCGGATTCCCTCCGTTCCGTTATTGGGTGACATTCCCATTCTGGGAGGTCTGCTCTTTAAAAATTCCTACATTACCACGTATATTGGATTCGCTATACTGGTTTTGGCAGTCATCGTACTGTATAAAACCAAATTTGGTCTTCGCCTGCGAGCCTGTGGGGAACATCCCCAAGCCGCTGATTCGGTGGGAATCAATGTTTACCGAATGCGTTATGCCGGCGTAGTGATTTCAGGGGCTCTGGCCGGGCTGGGCGGGCTGGTCTTCGTCATCCCAACCTCAACCAACTTTAATGCCACCGTAGCCGGATATGGATTCCTGGCCCTGGCGGTCATGATCTTCGGTCAGTGGAAGCCCCTTCGGATTCTGTTTGCTGCTTTCTTCTTCGGATTAATGAAGACGATAGCCTCAGCCTATTCCGTAATACCGGTACTGGCAACGGCCAGCATCCCCAGTGATATTTATAAAATGGTACCTTTTATTGCCACCCTTGTTGTTCTGGCTTTCAGTTCTAAGAAATCCCAGGCACCCAGGGCAGTGGCGGTCCCCTATGACAAAGGAAGCAGGTAACCCATGGCGTTTCTGCCTGTTACGTTAGAAGAATGCAGAGAAAGAGGCTTTGAAAAGCCGGATTTCGTCTTAATAACAGGGGATGGTTATGTCGACCATCCCTCTTTTGGTACGGCTATTATCGGAAGAGTTTTAGAAAGCCATGGCTATAAGGTGGCGGTTCTCTCTCAGCCGGACTGGCACAGCACGGAGGATTTTTGCCGTTTCGGACGTCCCAGGCTGGGATTTCTCATCAATTCTGGCAATGTGGATTCCATGGTGAACCATTATTCTGTTTTTAAAAGACGGAGAAAAACCGATGATTATTCTCCGGGAGGTCAGGCGGGGAAGCGTCCCGACCGGGCGGTAATCGTCTACAGCAACCGGGCCCGGGAAGCCTACAAGGACTGTCCTATTATCATCGGTGGCATTGAAGCCAGCCTTCGCCGGCTTGCCCATTATGATTATTGGGAAGACCGTCTCAGGCGCTCCATTCTGCTGGATGCCAAGGCAGATTTATTGATTTACGGCATGGGGGAACGAACGGTTGTGGAGGTGGCAGAGGCCCTGGATTCCGGAATTGATATTAAGGACATCAGCTGGATCCGAGGAACCTGTTACAAGAGAACTGGATGGGATCCGGACGAGTATTCAGAAAGACTCCCTGATTTTCAGTCCCTGCTGGAGGAAGAAAAGATTCCGGGATTGAAGCCTCTATATGCAGAGAGCTTTGCCATACAGTATCGCAATATGGATTCGGTTCAGGGAAAGACTCTGGCCGAAGAATATCAAAACAATCTGTTTGTTGTTCAGAATCCTCCTCAGCCTCCGCTGGAACAGTTGGAACTGGATCGGGTCTACCAACTACCTTACGAGGGGACCTATCACCCTTCCTACGAAGAAATGGGCGGAGTACCGGCTATCCGGGAGGTACAGTTCAGCCTGGTCAGTAATCGGGGCTGCTTTGGTGGCTGCAGTTTCTGTGCCATCACCTATCATCAGGGTCGGGAAGTCCGTAGCAAGAGCAAGGAAGTCATTATGGAAGAAGCAAAGGCACTGATCCGCCATCCGGACTTCAAAGGGTACATCCACGATGTGGGAGGTCCTACCGCTAATTTCCGTCAGCCTGCCTGCAGGAAACAACTGGAAAGCGGTGTCTGCCGGAATAAGGATTGTATGACTCCCCAAATCTGCAGTCAGATGGAGGTGGACCACACCGAATATCTGGATATTCTCCGGAGCCTGAGGAACCTGGAAGGCGTGAAAAAAGTATTCATACGCTCCGGTATCCGATACGACTATGTTCTGGCTGATTCCAGCGATGAATTCCTTTGGGAGCTTTGCCGTCATCACGTCAGTGGTACCCTGAAGGTAGCACCGGAGCATGTATCCAATCGGGTACTGCGGCTGATGCGAAAGCCGGAAAAAGAGGTTTTTGAGGAATTCAGTCGTCGTTATGAGGAAGTGAACAAGAGACTGGGGAAAAAGCAATACCTGATTCCCTATCTGATATCTTCCCATCCTGGAAGCAGGGTAGAAGAAGGGGTTGAACTGGCTTTATACCTCCGGAAAATGGGCTTCGTGCCGGATCAGGTTCAGGACTTTTATCCCACCCCGGGGACTCTTTCCACCTGTATGTATTACACGGGCCTGGATCCGCTGACGGGAGAAAAAGTTTATGTGGCCAGAAGCCAGGAGGAAAAGCAGCTACAAAGGGCATTGCTCCATTTCAATAAACCGGAAAGCCGGCAGACGGCTATCCGTCTCCTGAAAAAAATGAAGAGGGAAGATTTGATCCATGAGCTTACTGAAAAAACTTCCGGAAATCCTGGAAAAAAGTAAAAGGGAATATGAGGAAATGCCGGCTGGTGTCTTTACTCTCTGGGAAGTCTGTCCGGGAGAAGGAGAGGATAAAAACTGGCTGGCTCGCGGTGATAATCTGGCTTTCATAAAGTATTTAACGGATACTGCCGGTTTAAAGGGCTTGTTTCAGACGATTTATATTGATCCTCCTTTTTTTTCCCAAGCGGATTATGGAGCCCAAATTCGAATCGGTGACGGAGAGGAAAAATTTCTTGTCCGGGGCAAAGCCTACACCGACACATGGGAAAGGGGCATGGCGGAATATCTGCATATGCTTTGCCTGCGCCTCTACGCCATCCGTGACCTGCTGAAAGAAGAGGGAACGATCTGGGTTCATCTGGACTGGCACGGCGTCCATTATGTAAAGATCTTGATGGATGAAATATTCGGTGAGGAACGTTTCATTAACGAGGTGATCTGGACCTATAAATCCGGGGGAACCAGTAAACGACATTTTGCAAGGAAACATGACACCCTGCTTTTTTATGGGAAAGGGAAGAACTACTATTTTCAGCCCATGAAAGAAAAATCCTATAACCGGGGATTGAAACCCTACCGGTTCAAAGGGGTGGAGGAATACCGGGATGAAACCGGTTGGTATACCCTGGTTAATCAAAAAGATGTATGGCAGTTGGATATGGTGGGCCGAACTTCTGGAGAAAGGACCGGCTATGCAACCCAGAAACCGGAAGCCCTGCTTTTTAGAATCCTGGAATCCTGCACTCGCCCCGGGGACCTTTGCGGAGATTTTTTCTGCGGTTCCGGTACCTTGGCTGCAGCAGCAGGAAAGCTTGGCCGAAACTGGATCTGTTGCGATCAGGGGAATCTGGCTGTCAGCCATACGATCTCCCGTCTGATTCCTCAAGACGGAGGGTTTACTATTTTTCAGCAGGAAGAAACCCTTAACGGAGAGTCCCATTCTTCTTTGGGTGGTGACCCATGCATCTTGCTGGATGCAGAAATTACTGCTATCGATGAGAAACTATCCTTTCTGAACCTGAAACTGACCGGATTCAATCCCCCGTCCCTGATGGACCATCATGCAGGCAAAAAGGACAGGGAGCGGATCGAACAGCTGCGGGGGACCGATTCTCTGAGTATGGTGGAAAACTGGAGCGTCGATTTCCAATTTGACGGGAAACTGCACCGAGGCGGGGTGATCCAGCAGGTGAGAGGTGCAAAAGGTGAAATCATAGCGGGAAAGGCCGTAGGGAACCATGGAAGGGTAAGCATCCGGCTTCGGGATTCCTTTGGAAGGGATTACCAGCGGGTATTGGAAATAGAGGGGGGGAGACTATGTCTCGAATGAAAAAAATAACCAAACAGGATGTTAAGAAGTTTTTTACCGATCTGTTTTACGTGCTGCTGGGCTGTTCCATCAGTTCCTTTGCCGTTACAGCAGTGCTCCTTCCCAATGGATTATCCAGTGGCGGGGTTACGGGAATCGTCCGGATTCTCCAGAGCGTCGTGCCCCTGGGATTTTCCGTTCTGTATTATATGGCAATGGCAGCGATTCTGATCGTTATTGCCATATTTCTTGGGTTTAAAGAAGTGCGAAAGGTTATCCTGGTCTCCATACTTTATCCAGCGGTTTTGATGGTTTTTGAAGCCCTCCACTTTCAACTGTTGGAAGAAACGGATATCATTCTGGCCGCCATATTCTGTGGTATCCTGTGGGGCATCAGCTCCGGGATCTTTTTCTATCGGGGATTTTCCTTCGGTGGCACGGATGCCATCGCGAAAATCATAAGAAGGAAACTACTGCCCCATATCAGCCTCAGTCAGATTCTGCTGGCTATCGATGCGGCTATCATACTGTCTTCGGCTGCTGTTTTCGGCAGGAACATCGCTCTCTATGCCCTGATTACACAGATTATCTTTGCCAAGACGGTAGATTATGTGATTTACGGATTTGAAACAAAAATCGTTCAGCTTGAAATCATCACCAGTCATAAGGAAAAGGTGACTGAATACATTATGAACGACATTGGCCGGGGGGTCTCCAGCATCGAAGTCACTGGAGAATATACGGGAGAAAAAAGGCAGAAGCTGATTCTGCTTTGCTCCCCGCGAGAAAGCGTCATGGTAAAGAAGCACGTGGCGTCGGTGGATCGGAATGCCCTGGTCACGGTCATTCATGTGGACAATGTCTGGGGACGGGGAGAAGGTTTCGGCGACATCCAGAAGGAAATGTAATCAGAAGGTTACCCGGAACCAATTTCTTTTATAATCAATGATACCTTCTTTTTTCATATGGCTCAGTTCCCTGCTGAGAGCACTCCGGTCTACGCATAGGAAATCCGCCAGCTGCTCCCTGTTGAAAGAGATTTCAAATTCATTGGAATCATGGAGGGATTCCTGATCCTCCAGGTAGGACTGGATGCGATCCCGTATGGTCTTGTGAGAAATATAATAGAGCTTATTGTCCAGGAAGAGGTTTTTCTCAGCCAGGATCCGAAGGGCATTTTTAATCATTTCCACATGAAACTGGCAGGCGTTGTGGCAGGTTCGGACCAGCTGATCCAGTTCGATGAAGAGAATGTCAGTATTTTCAGCGGAAATAATGGAAATAGGCAGATATTTTACATCCGCGCAGACATAAGAAAGACCGAAGGTATCGCCGGGGAACATCTGGTTGATCAGAATCAGACCTCCGGACTTGGTTTCTTTAACAGCCTGTACCGATCCGGATAAAATTACTCCCACCCGGGGTTTTTGTTCCCCCTCCATAAAGATATATTCGTTTTTTCGATACCTTTTCTGACGATTCCCCAGGCATTGGAGGATATGCTGGATTTCTCCAGGATCCATTCCGGCAAACAAAGGACTTTTTTGAAGAATTTCTATCATGGCGCCTCCATCGTTGCATATGCAACGGAATATTTTTTTTTAGTATAATACAATACTATCAGGAAGTAAAGAGGAGGAATGAATATGATCAGAAAAGTAATTCAGATAGACGAAGAAAAATGTGTAGGCTGCGGGCTGTGCGTCAATGCCTGTCACGAAGGTGCCATCGGAATGGTGAACGGGAAAGCCAAGCTGCTCCGGGATGATTACTGCGACGGACTAGGAAACTGCCTGCCGGTTTGCCCGACCAATGCCATCAGCTTTGAAGAGCGGGAAGCGGCAGCCTTTGATAAAGAAGCCGTGCTGGCTAAAAAAGCTCAGGAAGCCGCAGCGCCTCAAGGAGGAGGATGTCCGGGAAGCCGGTCCGTGGCTTTTGAAAGGGCAAATCCAGCTCCAGCTTCAGCTCCGGCTGTATCCATGGAAAGCCAGTTGCGACAATGGCCGGTCCAGATCAAGCTGGCTCCCATCAACGCCCCTTATTTCGATCGGGCGAACCTGCTGATCGCTGCCGATTGCTCAGCTTTTGCCTTCGGAGATTTTCATAACACTTTCTTAAAAAATCATGTGGTTCTGATTGGCTGTCCCAAGCTGGATGACGGGGACTATTCGGAGAAGCTGACGGCGATTCTGGAACACAATAATATCAAGAGCGTAAAAGTCGTTCGCATGGAAGTTCCTTGCTGCGGCGGTCTGGAATACGCGACGATTGAAGCCCTGAAGAATTGCGGAAAGATGATTCCCTGGCAGGTGGTCACCATCTCTACCGACGGACGGATTCTGGATTAGTAAATAAGAAGAGTTTTCCCGCGAAATAGCAAGATAGTTATCCGTCAAGGGACCCGAAAAACAAATAACAATATAAAAAACGCATCTATTGATGCGTTTTTTCGTCTCTTTTTTTAAATAATATTATAGAAAAAATTACTCAACAACAGGTGTCTCGACCTTTTCATCCAGCACCTTTTCATACTCGGCAAAGATTGCATCTTTGATTTTATTTCGGGTCTCGGAAAGAAGCGGATGAGCAATGTCTCGGAAGTCTCCTTCGCCCATTTTCCGGCTGGGCATTGCAATGAAAAGCCCATTCTGACCTTCAATAATTTTAATGTCATGCA
>JBLJBD010000068.1:0-2527 GCA_047637815.1 Anaerovoracaceae bacterium | reverse complement strand
AGGGAAATAAAATGGTATGATAAGGCAAAGGAGGAATAAGCTATGGCAAAATATGTTTGTTCTATCTGCGGGTTTGTCTATGACGAATCCCTTGGCCATCCGGAATCCGGTCTGAACCCCGGTACTGGCTGGAATCAGGTTCCCGGCGACTGGGTCTGCCCCATCTGTAAGGCTTCTAAAGGAGCTTTTAAATTGCAGGACAGCGGCAGCAGCAGTGATGAAACGGTTGATTTGGCCGATCTGGACGCCGAAGATCTCCGGGAATTAAGCCCGGCTGAGCTTAGCGCCCTGTTCTCCAATCTGGCCAAAGGCTGTGAAAAGCAGTATAAGCCGGAAGAAGCCGGTCTGTTGACTCGATTGGCTGAGTACTATAAAAGCAAGTCTGCCTCCTCTGAAGAAAGAACCTTCCCCGAACTGGAGGGCTTACTTGAAGCAGATTTGGATACAGGCTTTACCGAGGCCAACCGAATTGCAGGAGCCGCCAAAGATCGAGGTGCCCTGCGAGCCCTCACCTGGGGTGAAAAGGTATCCCGTATGCTATTATCCCATATGGATGCTTACGGGGAAAAAGGAGATGCCTTGCTGAAAGACACCCGCATTTTTGTTTGTGAGATCTGCGGATTTGTCTACATCGGGGATGAGGCTCCCGAAATCTGCCCGGTATGTAAAGTCCCAAGGTTGAAGATTCATCCGGTAGAAAGGAGGGAAAGCTATGCCAGCAGTTAGAAATATCCGTCTTTGTACCAAAGACTGCCTTTGCCTCTATGTCTGCCCTACCGGTGCTACGGATACCGAAACCGGTCAGATCGACCCGGAAAAATGTCTGGAAGGATGCCGGGCTTGTGTAGATGCATGTCCTTCCCACGCCATATCCCTGGCTCCCGCTTCCTATCCCCCCCCGCAGCCAAAGCGAAACAGCGTTGTGAATGTCATGACTGCTCTGGCTGAAAGCAAAACCCGGCAGGAATTTTTCTGGGCTGAGCTGGCAGAGGATGCCGACACTCCGGCAGCTGCCCAGTTTGCCAAGGCCATGGAGGAATCCAACCGGATCATGGCAGAGGATTTCTTACGTGAATCCGGGTTCCTGCTCCCTCAGGGCCCCAGCACCATAAAGCTGCTGAAACAATTAAAGGAAAAGGCGTTATGGGATGCCGAATTCCCTATGGGTGAAGTTAATCGGCTGCTGGAATTGCTTCCGGCTGGCTCTATGAATAAGGAGGATCAAAAAATGGCAAAATATCGATGCACGGTATGTGGTTACATTCATGAGGGCGAACTGACTGCGGACTTTATCTGTCCCGTCTGCAAACAGCCCGCATCCAAATTCGTCCCAGTAGAAGAAGCTTCTGGAGAAGCAAATAAGTACACAGGAACCAAAACAGAGAAGAATCTGATGGAAGCTTTTGCTGGTGAAAGCCAGGCCAGAAATAAGTACACCTACTTTGCTTTCGTGGCTCAGAAGGAAGGCTATGAACAGCTGGCTGAAATCTTCCACAAAACGGCACAGAACGAGCTGGAACATGCAAAATTCTGGTTTGATGAACTGGGTCACTTGGGCACCACCACAGAAAATCTGCTGGCTGCTGCCGAAGGGGAACACTATGAGTGGACCGACATGTACGACCGGTTCGCCAAAGACGCTGATGCAGAAGGATTCCCAGCCCTGGCCGAACGTTTCCGAAAAGTAGCGGCCATCGAAAAGACCCACGAAGAACGTTACAGAGCTCTGCTGAAAAATGTTG
The DNA here is from genome assembly GCA_047637815.1 of Anaerovoracaceae bacterium. Lineage (GTDB taxonomy): Bacteria > Bacillota > Clostridia > Peptostreptococcales > Anaerovoracaceae > UBA5559. Next base: position 785 of record JBLJBD010000068.1, on the reverse strand, counting down.
AAATGCAGCAAGTCTTCGAAAAAGGCGATTCTGTGATCTGGGAATGCCGTGTCTGCGGACATCTGGTTATGGGCCCCAAGGCTCCGGAAGGCTGCCCGGTTTGCGGATTCCCGAAGAACTACTTCGAAGTTCGAAAAGAAAACTACTAAATCCCAAAGAATAGCAAAAAAGGAAGGGGCTCTCGAGGCTCCTTCCTTTTCATTTATTTTTGGGGATCGTTGTTTTATTCGTCTAGTCCTCTGCTTCTTCGGGTTTTTCCCTGTTATTTCGGATGGTCTGAAAAGCATCATGAATCAGTTCCAGTACCAGGGCCCCCAGTATGGCCCCATAAATACTGGAACTGATGGGGTTTGAAGTGATGGGGCAGGTGCCGCTGATGCAACCGATCTGAACATAATAGATGTATCCCAGCAAGGCTCCGATCAATCCGCCCAGGGCAATTCTTTTAATCATTGACTTTCTCCTTCCGGTTCTTGTTAGATCCTCACTTTTTATTAGTATATCGGATTAGGAGTCCTGTCACGGTGACATTGTCACTCATCGGTATCCTCCTGAAACAGATAATGAAAATACCGCTCCGGATCGGCCAGAAAGCTTTTAGTCAGTTGCACATGTTCTGTTTCTTCGTAATCCGTTTTTTTAAGCCCTTCCTCATCTAAGACGTAGATTTCCGAACCAGGATAGGCCATCAGTATTGGTGAATGGGTAGCGATGATAAACTGGGAATCTCTTTTTTCCAGCTCATGCATCCGAGCCATCAACGTCAGCAGCCTGGTTGGCGAAAG
>JBLJBD010000067.1:0-9912 GCA_047637815.1 Anaerovoracaceae bacterium | reverse complement strand
TTCTTATAGACCAGGGTCACCTGGCAGCCACTTTTTTCGTGGGTGGCGATGATGGAAGCCAAATCCACGTTGGCCACGTGGTTTCCGTCGGTGATGACCACGATTTCCGCATCATCCGCCGTTAAAAACTCGATGTTGGCCAGATAATCCTTGGCACAAAATTTCTGGACCCGGGCTTTCAGGGCCGGAGTCACCGCCGGGAGCATGTAAAGGCCTCCGGAGTGGCGGTCCAGATTCCAGGATTTGCCTGCGGAGATATGGTCCAGCAGGGGCCTCATGTTGTAGGGCAGGACGACGCCCACAGTCCGGATTCCCGCATTGACCAGGTTGGACATGGAAAAGTCCAGGAGCCGGTACCGGCCGCCGAAGGGGGTGGCACTGATGGGGCGGTATTCCGCCAGCCGTTCGGACCGGTTCAGACGGTAATTGGTGCTGATCATTCCTAATGCTTTAATCATAGCTCTCCCCTCCTATAGTGTGCACTCGGTGCCGGATTCCACCCGGGTTCCCGGTTGGATCTTGAGGTTATTTTCAATGATGGTGATGCCATTGGGCTCTTCCGGAGTCTCCACCGGAATACCAACGACGGCCTCTTCTCCGGCCACGGAGTTTTCCCCCATGATGGCTTTGTCCACCTGGGCTCCCTTTTCAATCTTCACGTCCGGAAACAGGATGGAATCCCGGACCACCGCCCCTTCTCCTACGTACACACCGGGGGACAGGATGCTGTTCTCCACCGTGCCCAGGATGTTGCAGCCGTTGCTGATGATGGAATTTCGAATGGTCGCATGGGGTCCGATCCACTGGGGCGGTTTCCCGTCCGCGTTGGAGTTGGAAATAATCTTGTTTTTCTTTTCATAGAGGTCCAGACTGGGGTTGTCACCCAACAGCTCCATGTTGGCGAAGTAATAGCTGTCGATGGTCCCGACGTCCTTCCAATAGCCCTGGAACCGGTGGGCAAAGAGCCTGTTCTTATCGGCCAGCAGCTTGGGGATCACGTTCTTGCCAAAATCATTTTCCGATTTGGGATCCGCCTCATCCACAATGAGGGCATTCCGCAGGACTTCCCATTTGAAGATATAGATGCCCATGGAAGCCAGGGTGCTGTCAGGGTTTTTCGGCTTCTCCGTAAACTTGGTAATCCGGTCCTCCTGGTCCACGCTCATGATGCCGAAGCGGGAAGCCTCCTCCATGGGGACATCCAGAACGGCTATGGTAATATCCGCATCCTTTTCCTTGTGCTCCCGGAGCATCAGGTTATAATCCATCTTGTAGATATGATCGCCGGAAAGGATCAGAACATTTTCCGGATTGAACTGATCGATGAAGTTCATGTTCTGGTAAATGGCATTAGCGGTACCCTTGTACCAGGTACCACCCTTGGGTCCCACGTAAGGGGGCAGGGTATGGAGACCGCCCACATCCGAGTCCAGGTCCCAGGCAGAACCGACTCCCACGTAGGTATTGAGCAGGAAGGGCTTGTACTGGGTCAGCATCCCCACCGTCTCGATGCCGGAATTGACGCAGTTACTCAGGCAAAAGTCTACGATTCGGTATTTTCCGCCGAAAACCAGACCCGGCTTGGCGATGTTGGATGTCAGACACTTCAGTCTGCTGCCCTGGCCTCCCACCAGCAGCATGGCAATACACTCTTTTCTTCTTTTCATAAAGCCCACCTCCTGTTAAATATGACGTACCATCCAGATATCATTGGCGTAATCCCGTATGGACCGGTCGCTGGTGAAATATCCGGCGGCGGCGATGTTGTGAAGTGACATCCGGGCCCAAACCTCCCGGTTTTTATAGGTTTTGCAGAGTTCATCAAAAGTATCCACATAGGACTGAAAGTCCCGGAGCACGAAGAAGTGGTCGTTGTTGGGCAGCAGGGAATCCACGATCATGTGGACCTCTCCGCTGTCCGGTCCCAGGAATCCGCTCTTCAGCTGATGGAGCACCTTGCTGAGCCTTGGATTGAGCAGGCACTCCTCTTCCGTCATGTACCGGCAGCCCACCTGATTTTCGAGGACTTCCTCCGCGGTGAGGCCGAAGATCCGGACGTTTTCCGCCCCGGCTTCCCGAAGAATCTCCACGTTGGCTCCGTCCAGGGTTCCCAGGGTAATCCCGCCATTGAACATGAACTTCATGTTGCCGGTGCCGGAGGCTTCCTGAGAGGCGGTGGAAATCTGTTCGCTGATGTCCGCTGCCGGGTAAATCACTTCTCCCAGGCTGACGTTGAAGTCCTCCAGGAAAAGCACCTTGATCCGCTGAGACGCTACCGGGTCGTTGTTGACCTTATCGGCGATCATGTTAATCAGCTTGATGACCGCCTTGGCGTAATAATAGCCCGGGGCCGCCTTGCCGGCAAAGAGGAAGGTCACCTTGGGGAAATCCATTTTGGGATTATCCAGGATCCGGTTGTACAGATCCATTATTTTCAATGCATTCATCAGCTGCCGCTTATAGGCATGAATCCGTTTTACTTGAATATCAAAGATGGAATCCGGATCCACTTCCAGACCGTATTTCTGGTGGATATGGGCTGCCAGTTTTTTCTTGTTATCCAGCTTGGAGGCCATCAGGGCTTCCAGAAATTCCTTGTCTTTATCAAATTTCCTCAGCCGGGTCAGTTCCGATGCTCTTTCCCTCCAGTCCTCCCCGATTTTGCTGGTGATCAAAGCAGACAAGCTGGGGTTGGCGCTGAACAGGAATCGCCGGTGGCTGACTCCGTTGGTCTTGTTGTTGAACCGCTCCGGATAGATGGTGCAGAAGTCCCGGAACAAATTGTTCTTCAGAATGTTGGTGTGGAGCTCCGCCACGCCGTTGACCGAATAACTGCCCACCACCGCCAGATTGGCCATATGGACATAGCCGTCCTTGATGATGGCCGTGGATTCCAGCAGCTTCTGGGCATCGGTATGGGAAGCGTGGACCTCCCTGCGGAACCGCCGGTCAATTTCCTCGATGATCTGATAGACCCGGGGCAACAGGGACTGGACCAGTCCGATGGGCCATTTTTCAAGAGCCTCCGGCAGAATGGTGTGGTTGGTGTAGGATATGGTATTGTTGGTGATGATCCAGGCTTGCTCCCAGCTGAGTCCCTCTTCATCGATGAGGATCCTCATCAGTTCCGGAATGCTGAGGGCCGGGTGGGTATCGTTGATGTGGATGGCCACTTTTTTATTCAGGTTCTGGATCCGCATCCCGTTCTTTTTCTGATATCGCAGGATGGACTGGATACCGGCGGAAACCAGGAAATATTCCTGCTTGAGCCGCAGCTCCCTTCCGGAGGGGCCGCTGTCATCGGGATAAAGAATGGAGGAAATGGCCTCTGCATCGGACCGGTACTGAACGGCCTTGGAAAAGTCGCCGGAATTGAAGAATCCCATATCCAGACGATCCTCCATGGGTTCGGCGCTCCATAGCCTCAAGTTGTTGATGTTCAGGGAGTCCTTCACCCCCATGATGGGGATATCATAGGGAACCGCCAGGACCGAATGGTAGTTTTCCAGCCGGAACCGGGGAATCCCCTCCTCCTCGCTGTAGGCCACCTGTCCTCCGAAGCGGACTTCCACTGCTTTGTTCCTCTTTTCCTTTTCCCAGGGGTAGCCGTTTCTCAACCAGCCATCGGGAAGCTCCATTTGATAGCCATCGGCGATTTTCTGACGGAACAGGCCGTATCGGTAGCGAAGTCCGTTGCCGTGGCCCGCCATGCCCAGGTGGACCATGCTGTCCAGGAAGCAGGCTGCCAGCCTCCCCAGTCCTCCGTTGCCGATGCCCGGGTCCTCTTCCTGCTCCAGCACCGCTTCATAATCGACTCCCAGATCCTGAAAGCCTTCTTTGACGATGTTTTCCAGATCCAGGTTGACCAGATAATATTTCAGCAGCCGGCCGATGAGGAACTCCATGGAAAAGTAGTAAATCTGCTTTTCGTTGAACCGGGCATATTTCTTACTGGTTTCAATCCAGTTGATGTTGATTTTTTCCCTGAGCAGCTGCAGCAGGGTCATGTAGCAGTCTGTTGGCGTGGCTTTCCCCGTGAAGACTTCCCCCTCGAATTCTTCAAAAATCCGCCGGAAGTCTTCGGTAAAAGCTTCCTTTGATCCAAAAATAGTTTTCATCCATTAATCTCCTTTTGTGTAATTGGCAGAAAAAAAGCAAAGGGATCCCCTTGATCAGAGGAAGGGCCCTTTGCTGTACAATGCTGTTGGAATAAGAATCGGGAGATCATACTGTTCTCCATATCTGGTCATCATAGGATCATCTCCTTTTGGACTATTATATCACATAGCCCAACGGAAAGACAACCGGAATTCGGCAGGGATTCGATCCGAAATCAATCAGAAATCCGCTGGATCTTCACCCCGGTCTGCTTGAATCCGGGGATCTTGCTGGTGGGATCCAAGGCGTCTCCATCGGTGAGGAGATTGGCGCCTTCGGCAAAGTGGAAGGGCATGAAGGCCGTCCCCACCCGAAGTCCCGTGGACAGAATCGCCATCGCTGTGGTGGTTCCCCGTCGGGATGTCACCGAAACTCGGTCTCCGTCGGCGATGCCAAGCTCATCGGCATCTACCAGATTGATTTCCAGGAAGTTTTCCGGATATCGTTTCTGAATCTGATCCGTCAGCTTGGTCATGGTCCTGGTGTGATAATGCTCCAGGACCCGGCCGGTCATCAGGACAATGGGATACTCGGCCAGCTGGGTTTCCGGAGATGGGTCGTGTTCCACCGCCATCAGCCGGCCTTTGCCGATGATGGGCCCCTGCTTGTGTAGAATCGTTGTACCAGGATGGTCTTCCGAAGGACAGGGCCAGCAGAGGCCGTCCTCATCGATCCGGTCCCAGGTCATACCGGCATAGCTGGGGGTCACCCGTCTCAGTTCCTCGAAAATATCTTCCGGAGATTCGTAAGAAACGGGATAGCCGATCCGGTTCATGACCTCCATGAGAATCTGCCAGTCTTCCCGGGCTTCTCCCTTGCCGGGAGCTGCCTTTCGGACCCGCTGGACCCGACGTTCCGTATTGGTAAAGGTACCATCGGTTTCAGCAAAACAGGCGGAAGGCAGGACCACGTCTGCATACTCGGCGGTTTCGTTTTCGAAAATGTCCTGGACCACCACAAAGGCTTTTTCCAAAGCCTTTTTAATGTGATTGGTATCCGGATCCGCTACTACCGGATTCTCTCCCATGACGTAGAGCATCTTTACCTGCCCGGACAGGATGGCATCCGGCACGGTGGTTACCGTCAGACCCGGCTGATCCGGCAGAGTCCTGCCCCAGGCTGTTTCGAATTTTGCCCGGGCTTCCGGATTGGCCACCTTCTGATAACCGGGATAATCCCCGGGCAGAGCCCCCATATCACAGGCTCCCTGGACATTGTTCTGGCCCCGGAGGGGATTGACGCCGCTGCCGGGTTTGCCCAGATTGCCGGTGGCCAGGGCCAGATTGGACATGCTGACCACGTTGTGGGTGCCGTTCAGGTGCTGGGTGATACCCATGGCATAGGCAATATAGGCCGCATCCGCTTCTGCGTACATATGGGCCGCCAGTTCGATGTCCCCCGGATCCAGTCCGCAGATTTCCGCCGTGAACTCCGGCGTATATCTTTCCACCGTCTTTCGGAGTTCTTCCCCTCCGATGGTGTGTTTCTCCATATATTCCCGGTCCTCCAGCCCATCCCGGAAGATGACATGGAGCATGCCGTTGGTCAGGGCTACGCTGGTCCCCGGTTTGATCTGCAGGTACAGGTCTGCCTCCTCAGCAATGGGAATCCGCTTGGGGTCGGCTACGATGAGCCGGGTTCCCTTGGCCACAGCCTGCCGGATAAAGGCCCCCATCACCGGATGGCTCTCGGTGGTGTTGGAGCCGGTGATGAAGATCAAGTCGGCCAGGAATACATCCCCGATGGGGTTGGTCATGGCGCCGCTTCCCAGGGTATTGGCCAAACCGGATACGGTGGAGGAATGGCAGAGACGGGCGCAGTGGTCCACGTTATTGGTGCCGATGGCCGCCCGCATCATCTTTTGGAACAGGTAATTGTTTTCGTTGGTCACCTTGGCGCTGGAAAAGCCCATGATGGCATCGGGTCCCACTTCCTCCCGAATCTTCAGGATGGTGGAAGCCACCAAATCCAGGGCTTCTTCCCAGGAAGCCGGTTCCAGGATGCCGTTTTTCCGGATCAGGGGAGTCTTCAGCCGGCTTCGGTGATTGATGAAGTCATAGGCAAATCGGCCCTTGACGCAGAGCATTCCCTGATTAGCCGTTCCTTCCGCCGGTTCGACCCCCACCACCTTGCCCCATTTCAGGATCAGGTTGAGCTGGCATCCAACGCCGCAGTAGGTACAGGTGGTCCGAATTTTTTCTGTTTCCCAGTAGGCCGCCGGGTACTTGCCGATTCCTTCCATGGCTCCGGTGGGGCATACAGCCACGCACATGCCGCAGGCCACGCAGCCCCGGTCATCCAGGGCTTCTTCGTAACTGGGACCGGCATTGGCTCCTTCTTCCGGCATATCTCCCTGAGCCCCGATCTGGAGCCGTTCCTGACAGACCCGGACGCATTTCCCGCACTCGATGCATTTGTTGGGATCCCGCCTTATGAAATCATGGCGCTCATCCTTAGGCAGAACCCGATCCGGTCCCCCCAGGGTTGCCCGGTCCACGTCGTGCTCGTGGGCATAATGAATCAGCTGGCATTCAAAGTAATCGTGACAGCCGCATTCCAGGCACCGATTTCCTTCTTTTTCCGCTTCTTCCCGGGTAAATCCGGCCACCACTTCTTCAAAGTTGTCCTTGCGGATATGGGGATCCAGATGGTCCATCCGGGCCCGGCAAAGGGTTTCCCGCTCCTCAAAGGTATGGGCGTCCAGGCTGTTGAACCGGACCAGCGTAGGTTCGGCGCAGGAATAGGCTTCTCCACGAAGATAATGGTCCATGCTTTCCGCAGCCCTTTTGGCGTCAGCAATGGCTTCGATGGCGATGGAAATCTTGTCGTTGCCGCAGTCTCCTCCGGCGAAGATTCCCGCCTCGCTGGTCATCATGGTGCAGGGGTCTACCTGAATACCGCCCTTTCTGGTTTTATCCACGTCGATGAAATTCAGGGGCTCTACCGCCTGGCCCACCGCTAAGATGACCCGGTCCACCGGCAGCTCCTCAAAGGCCCCTACCACCGGCACCGGACTTCGGCGTCCGGAAGCATCCGGCTCACCCAGTTCCATGACCTGAAGCCGGATCCGGGCAGCACGGCCATCGGCCCCCGGCAGGATTTCCGCCGGATTCCGCAGGTTCTTGAAGATCACCCCTTCTTCCAGGGCCTCCTCTATTTCAATCTGATCCGCCGGCATTTCCTCCCGGCCTCTCCGATAAATGTTATAGACTTCCGTGGCTCCCAGCCGAACCGCGGTGCGACAGGCATCCATGGCGGTGTTTCCTCCGCCGATGATGGCCACCCGCTGGCCAACGGAAACCGGCTCTTTTCTGGCGACCCGTTCCAGGAACTGGATTCCGCCCACTACCCCCGGCAGATCCTCCCCAGGGCATCCGATTCCGGTGGAGACCCAAGCTCCCACAGCCAGCAGCACCGAGGCGCTTTCTTTCTGGATTGTTTCAAAGGAAATATCGGTACCCACCTTGATGCCGGTCCGGATATCTACCCCCAGAGCCTCCATCAGGCGGATTTCTTCGTCGATGATTTCGTTGGGCAGACGGTACTGGGGAATCCCATACCGGAGCATCCCTCCAGCTTGGGGCATGGCTTCATAAACCGTCACCGGATAGCCCTTCTGGCGAAGGAAAAAAGCGGCAGACAGCCCCATGGGGCCCCCTCCGATGATGGAGATCCGTTTTCCGCCAAGGTCCTTTTCTCTTTCCGGCCGGAGTTTTTCCAAAAATGGCAGTTCCAGCAGGTTTCCCTCTTTGAAATAGTGGTCCGCAGCATATCGTTTCAGCCACAGAATGGAAATCGGTTCGTCCTTCTGTCCCCGGCGGCAGGCATCTTCACAGGGATGGGGACAGACCCGGCCGATGGACGCCGGCATGGGGATGGATTTCATGATCAGTTCCAGGGCTGCTTCCGGCTCACCCTTACCCACCAGCGTCACATAGCCCTGGCAGTCGGTCCGGGCCGGGCAGGCCATCATGCAGGGAGGCCGGCAGTCTCCGCCGTGACGGACCAGCATCTCTTCCAGAAGCTTCTTCCGGGTATCCCGGATTTCTTCGGATTCCGTCCGGATTTTCATTCCTTCCCGGGCAGGAGTGCTGCAGGCCCGGATCAGCTCCGGATTTCCCTCCAGTTCCACCACGCACATGCCGCAATCTCCATGGGCCTCCAAGTGGGGATCCCAGCAGAGATGAGGGATTTCAATGCCCGACAGCTGGGCAGCCTGAAGCAGGCTGGTTCCCGGTTCAACCAGAATCGGTCTGCCGTTGATGTGGATTTCTATTCTGTTTTCTGAATCTGCGCTACTGATCTTCATAGGGTTCGAATCGCCTCCTCTTTTCCCCGTCGGCTTCCACTTCATCAAACCACATGGAGGCAGGACGCACCCACAGGGCCTGATCCCCGTACAAGGGCCGGTAGACTACCATTTTTTCCAGGGTTTCACTGTGAATGGCCGTATCCAGCACCTCATAGAGGTTTCCTTTAAAATGTCTGTATTTTCCTTTTTCGATCTGCATGGTTCCTCACAATTTCTGTTTCAAGGTTTCTCTATTTTTCAAAGACGTATTCCTCTTTCGGGTTGCCGTCCTTGCCGTTATAACTGATATAATAGGTGACTTCCTCCTGGTCTCCGGTCCGGATCAGCAGCTTGTAATAAGGGGCTCCTTCCGGCCGTATGGCCGTAATCTCCAGAGCAAAACCCACCGGGGCATCCGCCACCTGGTAGACCGGCCCCAGCTCGTTCAGGTTGCCGTCCTCCTGCATTTCAATTTCCACCACTTCCAGGTTGGTGTGTTCCCGAATGGCCACAAAAATGAATCCCTCCCCGGAATCCTGTAGCATCAGGTTCCCAACGGGATGGTACTCCTGCCGGTCTTCCTCCGTCGGCATGTTGATGAGCAGCGCGACTGCATTCTCCGGATGGATGGCAGCGGGCGGTTCCTCCGGTTCTGCAGGTCCGGCCGGGGTGGCGGGCTGACAGCCACTAAAAACCAGGCTGATCATCATGAAAAGTGCCAGTATCAGAACTGTTCTTAGAGTTGGCGCTTTTCGGGCTGGCCGGATTCCCGACCAATTGTACATTATACCTCTAGAATACATAAATTGCAAACATCATCACCCCCAGATTCAACGCCAGAGCCAGCGGGATCAGCACCAGAAAATTCCGATGTTTCGTCTTATGACGGAATACCCGCATCCCCAGCAGTGCGCCAGCCCCTCCCATGAGAAAGGCTGCCGATATCAGATTCTTTTCCGGAATCCTACGCTGATCCCGGACAGCTCTTTTTTTATCCAGTCCGTACATGAAAAAAACGATCAGATTCCAAAGGAGAAGGAGGAGCAGAATGGTTTCTATCAGCATCTGTCCAGTTCCTCCCTCAGTACTTTATACAACTGGAGAAAATGTTCTTCCACTTCCTCAAATTGACGGGTATTCAGATCCAGCTCCCCAAAGAGGGGCGGTTCCTCCACCTCCAGCTGCTCCTCCAACAAGTGGAACAGTTCGTGGTAGAGCATGACCTCGTCGATTTCCTGAACCTGCTCCCGTTCTTCCCCATTCAGCGGTTCCGGGAAGTGGGCTTCCCATACGGTCCCCTGGACCACCTCTTCGATTTCCAGGTATTCCTTCAGCTGCCGCTTCACCGGACGGGTGATGTCGGATAGGTAGGCTTCGCTGGCATCGTGGAGCAGGCAGGCCAGTTGGACCCGGTGGGAGTAACCTCGGTGAAAAGCTTCCCGGGCACAGTTGATGGAGTGCTG
>JBLJBD010000066.1:0-2234 GCA_047637815.1 Anaerovoracaceae bacterium | reverse complement strand
TATATCAGCGACGGTATTTACGAGGGGCTGATTAAAACCAAATGCTGCCGGAAATCTTACCTTCGGGGTGTCTTTATGGGAGCCGGCGTCCTGACCCATCCGGAAAAGGCTTATCACATTGAGTTTCTCTGTAATACTCAGGCTCTGGCCAGCGATGTGAAAAAGCTGATCAACAGCTTTACCGGCATTCATGCCAAGATCGTTGAACGGAAAAAGCTCTATGTGGTCTATGTCAAGGATTCGGAGCAGATCGTGGACATCCTCAATATCATGGGAGCCCACGGTCAGCTTTTTGCCTTTGAAAACACCCGGATCTTCAAGGAGATGAGAAACAAGACCAACCGGATCAACAATTGTGACAGTGCCAATCTGGATAAAACTTTGGATGCTTCGGACCGGCACATGGCTAATATCCGTAAGATTGAAGAGGCCAAGGGACTATCCGCGCTGCCCCCTAAGCTCTACGAAGTGGCGGTTCTTCGGATTGAAAACCCGGACGCTTCCCTGACCGAGCTGGCAGAGATGATGGATCCCCCCATGAAAAAGTCGGGCATCAACAAGCGGTTAATGAAGATCGAAGAGTTTGCCAATAAGATGAAATAGAAATAGAATAGAAAAAAATTGAAGTTGAACTGTAAGAGTTGAGAAGCTGGAGAACAGGAGAAGGCATTTGTTCAGGATTAAAACACAAATCCGCGTAATCTACGCCGACACCGATGCCATGGGCATCGTTTACCATACTAATTATATCAAGTGGTTTGAAGTAGGGAGAAATGAATACCTTCGGGAGCTGGGCTATCCCTACTTCCGGCTGGAATCGGAAAAGCTGTGGCTGCCGGTGGCCAGCGTGGAATGTCTTTATAAGGCCCCGGCCCGGTACGATGATATCTTGGAAATCACCGCCTGGATGAGCGAGCTAAAAGCAGCCAGCCTGACCATGAGCTATGAGATCCGAAAAGAAGAAACAGGAGAGCTGCTGGTTACCGGCAGCACCCGCCATGCCATCACCGACGACCAGATGAAGCCGGTACGGTTTAAGCGTTACAATCCGGAGTTGTATCAATTGGTTACGAAAGCAATGGAAGAAATAACAGAAATGGAAGAAGCTTCTGAATTGCCAGAAGCGGAATAAGAGGAAATTGAGAGGAATTTATGGAAAAAGGACAGCAACTGGTGATCACGATCACCGACATGAGCAATGAAGGAAAAGGAATCGGAAAGCATGAGGGAATGACCATCTTCGCCGATTCCGGCGTTCTGGGGGACCAGGTCCTGGTGGAAATCACGAAAGTAAAGAAGAATTACTGCCTGGCCCGGGTACTGGAAACGGCCGTCCCCTCCCCCTCCCGGGTTGAATACGACTGCCCGGTGCAGGAAGAATGCGGAGGCTGTCCTTTGGGCTCCCTCTATTACCTGAAACAACTGGAATGGAAAGAAAACCTGGTCCGGGATCGGTTAATCCGGCTGGGAGGCATTGAAAATCCTCTGGTCCGGCCCATCGTTGGCATGGACCATCCTTATCGATACCGGAACAAAGCCCAAATGGCCATCAGCTGCGGAGGGCTCATCACCCGAAAGGGTGGGGTCCAGGAAAACCTGGGAAAGCCGGCTATTGGATTCTATCAGGCCAGGACCCATCAGGTGGTGGATTGTCCGGTCTGCCTGATTCAGAGTGAAGCGGCTGAAGCGGTTGCCGCTGCTGTTCGCAAGTTCATGAAAGAAGACAACATCCTGGCCTATGATCCCAAGTGGGAAAAGGGGCTATTCCGCCATCTGGTCGTGAAGACGGCCCTCAACACGGGAGAAGTCATGGCTATCCTGGTTCTGAACGGCAAGGGGATCCCAAACGCTCAGAAACTGGTGGAAATGATGGATGAAGCGGTCAGCCAGCTGCCTCCCCGGGAGGATGGGATCGAGTATTCCCTGGAAAGCGTAGTCGTCAACGTCAATAAAAAGAAGAACTCCGAAATTTTAGGGGATGAATTCATCAATATCGCCGGGAAACCCAATATCCTGGAAGAAGTGGGAGAATATCAATTCGAAATCTCTCCTGGATCCTTCTATCAGGTGAACCCGGTCCAGATGGAGCACCTCTACCAAAAGGCGGCTGAATACGCCGGCCTGACAGGGAAGGAGACGGTTTTGGACCTTTACTGCGGAGTAGGTACCATCGGGCTCTTCTGTGCCAAGGATGCGGGAAAAGTCATCGGCATCGAGTCGGTGAAGCAGGCCGT
>JBLJBD010000065.1:0-4849 GCA_047637815.1 Anaerovoracaceae bacterium | reverse complement strand
CCGGCTCAGGACCTGAGCCCCTTCCGCCCGGGTCAGGGTTCCTTCCGGCCGGAAGGTCCCGTCGGGATAGCCCTGGTAAAGCCCCAGAAAATAGCCCCGCAGGATGGCGTGATGGGAATCAGTTCCCGTCTCCACGTCCTTCAGAGAACCGGCCACCGCCTCATAATTGACGATCCGGTTCTTGGTCACCTCCGGCAGCCCGTCCAGGATCAGAGCCATGTCTTTCCTGGGAATGGGCCATTTCAGCTTCGCTTCCGGGATTGCCCGGCGGGTCAGGATTCCCTGCTCTATCGCCTGGTCATAAGTTGCCTTGGCCCAGTCCCCATCTTGAACCGGCTCCGATCCGCTCCCTGCCAGCACCACCATCTTGATCCACTCCCCGTAGGTCAGGGATTTTTCCGGCCGGAAACTGCCATCGGGATATCCCTTCAGGATACCTGTCCTCGACAGCTCCGCAATGGCCGGCCGTGCCCAGTGACTGTCGGATAAGTCCCCATAAGAAGGGCCCTCCCCCTTTTCCCCGGATTCCACCCCTTGGGCTTCAGCCCCCTGAGCAGCTCCAACTCCAAGCATCAGCAGCAGGATAGCCACCCACCACCATTGCCGGATCCTTCTTTTATTCTCCCGGATTTGACTTCTGGAATTTCTCATCATGCCTCCCCTTTCTTTCACCCGATTGATTTACATTATTTACCATTTTAATAAATAATTGGTTGTTTGTCAAGGAGGCTCTTTTTTTGTCAGATTTTATGGTAGGCTTGCCGGAGAAAGGTTGGCCCCAGCGTTTATACTTATATCATTGGAGGGACTGCCATGACCAAAGTTTCCACGATATCCGATGCAGCGATAAGGATTGCCGTAGTCGCTTCTTTTATTTGTATGATCGTCATCGAACTGAAACCGGGTTTCCGGGATTTCGGCATGTCCGGGCCCCTGGAGTATGCCGTGCTGTTCCCCAGCCTTCTGACTCCCGCACCCTACACCCTGGAAATCCAGTCTCTGGTATACGGAATGATGGGGGCCTTTGTCCTCTATCAGCTGGGAAAAACGCCGGAAGCCCCGGGAAGCTTGTCCGCCAGTCAAATGAATTTTCTCCGGCTGGGATTTATTTTTTCCAGCATTTTTAACGTGCTCTGGGTCATACATTTCCGATGGGGGAATCTGCCGGTTTCCCTGATCTTCCTGACCCTCCTTTTTCTTGTACTTCTGGCCATGAATTCCCTGTTTCGTACACCCCACGGGCATAAAAAAGAGAAGCTTTTTGTCAAAGCTCCTCTGTCCTTCTCCTTAGGGTGGGTCACCGTAGTAATCATGGCCCATGTGACGATTCTCATTGCCGGCATGAATCCGGAAGTTCTGGCCAATCCCCAGCAATCCGCCATGGCCTTTTTAGTGGGTGGGACCCTGCTCAGTCTAAGCCTCCTCTTTTATTACCGCAATACCGCCTTCGGCCTGGTGGTTCTCTGGACCTACGGAGGAATCCTCGCCAACCATCTTTCCGGGGAAGGGTTAAACGGCCGTTATCAGGACGTGATGCTGCTGCTGGTTACTTGCATGGTAATCCTTGTGGTAGCAACGGTTTACAGCCATTTGAACAAGCGATTGATTTGATTTTTCGGTGTTTTGGCTCGATTTCATTCGGTGTTTTGGCCGTTTTCCTGCTACTCTTTCTCTTCCAGCCACTTTTCCAGGATCCGGGCAATGACCCGGTGCCCCTCCGCCGTAGGGTGGATTCCGTCCAGGGTGATCTCCTCTATCGGCCGGTTTTTTATCGCTTCTTCAAACAGTCCCCCCAGGTCCAGCACCTGGTCGGGAAATCTCTCTATCATTCCCCGGGAAAGCTCTGAAAGCTGCCGGTTTACCCGCTCATAGTCGACTCCGGCTCCCGCCATCCATCGCTCTGATGCCAGTTCCGGAAATACCGGAATTGGAGTCAGCAGCAAGGGGCGGATTTTTTGTTCCTCCATTTTCCGGACCATCCATTCCAGGTTAGACAGAGCCTCCTGGGGGGTGGCCGTCTGATGGATAAAATCGTTGGTCCCCGTCAGGACCAGGCCGATGTCCGGGCAATGGAACAACAGATCCGCAGCAAAACGGCTCCGTATCCCTTCCGTTGTCTCCCCGTTGGCGCCTTTATTGATGACCTCATGGCCCGTATCCTGCCGAATCAAGCTTAAAAAGCACTGGCTTCGCTTCAGGGGGAATCCGTTGACGACGCTGTTTCCGATTCCAACGATCCTATATCTCACATTCATCTTCCCTGCTCCCTTCTTCTTTTTTAACGATCTTGGTTCTCCAGATGGTGGGAATCAGCAAGAGGATTCCAATCCCGGAGGCAATCATGATGGTCTCGATCCGCAGCCGGTCCCCCAGGGGGCCGAAAAACAGCATCCCAAGGGGCATGACAGCGGATATGATCAGCTGGACCAGGGAGTAGACCCGGCCCAGCATGCATTCTTCCACGTTTTCCTGAATCAGCACCGTCTCTGCCGTGCCGAAAAAGGGCATAAAAATCCCGGCCACGAACATGACCACGATGTAAAAGGTAAAGTTGGGGGACAATCCCAGCAAGATGAAGGTGATACCAAATCCCAGGGAGGATAGAGCCAGAGTCTTGACCTTATCCTTGAAATGACCCATCACCGTAATGATGATCCCGCCGAAAATAGCTCCTCCTGTCCAGAATATCTCATTGAAGGTAAGCCGCCAGACCTCCGGTCCAAAGCTCCTGGCAATCATAATGGGGCTCAGAAAAGCCGCCGGAGTTACCAGAAAGAAAAAGATGGCGTAAATGATCAAAAGTCTTCCGATAAAGGGATGGTGACGAGTATATCGGATGCCGGCCTTCAACTCCTTGAATACCCCCCTTTCTCCCTCCTCCAGTTCCTTGTGCTGCATCCGTACTGACAGAAAAGACAGGACCCCCACCGCCAGGGCTGCGGTTATTACATCGATCATCAGGGTGTAGCCAAATCCAGCGGTACCCAGCATGGCTCCTGCCACTGCCGGTGATAGGAGCATCATCATGGAACCCAGCGAGTTATGGAGCCCGTTGATCCGGGTCAGCTGTTCCATGGGCACGATCTGGGGCAGAATGGCTCCTACCGCCGGAGATTGAATACCAGAACCCACGGAGCGGACAGCACTGATGATAAAGATCAGGGTGAAAGATCCGTTCCCCGTCAGAAAAAAGATTACCAGAACCAGGGTAGCCAGAGCTGTCAGGGAATCGGACAGCATGATCAGCAGCTTCCGGTTATATCGGTCTGCCCAGACTCCGGCAAAGGGAGCAATGATGATCTGAGGCAGAAAGGAAGCCAGGATAGAAATGGTCATCATACTGGAAGAACCAGTCTCCAGGGTGATGTACCAGACCACAGCAAACCCCACGATGGAGGATCCGAATAGGGACAGCAGCTGACTGGACATAAAAAGGAACACCTTTCCCCTCCAGTCCTCTCTGAAATCCCCACGCAGAAGGGCAATAAAATTGCTCATGCTCATGTTTTCTCACTTCCTTCAGAAAGAGTCGGGAAGAGGGTTTCATAATTGAGAATCTCATCGATACCCGTGTAGTCCTGCCTGGCCTTCAGGCGGAAGATCATCCCGGGCTTCATCCGAAAGTTCCAGGCCTTTGTGATATCCAGCTCCAGCAGGCTCACCAGTACCATCTGAATCAGCATGGCATGGGCCACTACCACGACGGTCCGTTCCCGGGGCCGTTCTTCCCTGGGCACTCCGCTGTACTGACCTCTCTTGGGTTCGTCCTCCAGCAACTCCTGGAAAAAGCTACCAGCCCGCTCCCGAATCATGGCGCCGCTTTCCCCTCCCGGAATCCGGAAGTTTTCAAAATCGGCAAACAGCCGGTCCAGGATCTCCCGCTGGCCCTGATCCAGCTTATCGAAAAAGGTGCCTTCCAGCACACCAAAATTCATTTCCTTCAGCCGATCATCGGTTATGATTCCCAGACCTGCTTCCTTGCCGATCCCCTCTGCCAGCCGCCGGGCTCTTCCCAGGGGACTGCTGTAAATGGCATCGATTTCCATGCCCCGGAAGTAGGAGGGAATCCGCCGGGCCATCTCCTGCCCCAGTTCCGTATAAGGGTAATCCATCCAGCCATAGACGATGCCGTCCCGATTGGCGATGGTTTCCGGATGTCGTACCAGATAGATTTTCATGAATTCTTCTCCTTAAAAAAACACACCCGGACAGATGCCCGGATGTAATAGTCGCAAATGGCACCCCCAGGCGGAATCGAACCACCAACAAAAGTTTAGGAAACTTCCGTTATATCCGTTTAACTATGGGGGCCTGTTTATGGTGGTACCAGGTACCTCTATCATATTAACACAAGGGAACTTTTCAGGCAAGAGTGAAAAAAATTCAAAATCCCCCTATACAAGATATGGTGCTTGGGTGTAGAATATTTACTAGGTGATGTTGTTTCATCCCGTAACCTGCATTTGGAAAAGGAGGATCCGCCATGGCTGCAGTCATCAAGTCCAATTTGGGTGGAGCTGAGGAAAAAGCTTACCTGGACTACATCGAAAACAAGTACAACCGAAAGGTACAGTTTCTGACCATCGAGGAGGATGGGGAATTCGTCAATCTCTCCTACCAATTCGAGTCGGTACCCTTTGAGCGGATCCGGCGGATCACCGGTTACCTGGTAGGGACCATGGACCATTGGAACGATGCTAAAACGGCGGAGGAAAAGGACCGGATCACCCATCATCTGGAAGAGGAACCTCAAATGGAAAGACTAGGGGCATAAAGATCACCAGCAATGGGATAAAAAAGCAAGGGCAGACCGTACAAAGCGGTTTGCCCTTTTTACTTCCTTCGATTT
>JBLJBD010000064.1:0-2241 GCA_047637815.1 Anaerovoracaceae bacterium | reverse complement strand
TGAGTGAAATAGAAGGAGTGGCCGAAATCGATGAGGCTCTCCGCAATTTGAGGCACGCTATCCGATCAATCAGCGATGGGGATTTGTCAAAGAAATTAACGGGAAAGGGATATTTGCTGGGGACAGTGAAAAACCTTCAAGCTACCCTGAGAACAATGATCTGGCAGACGAAAGCCATTGCCTCCGGGGATTTTTCCAATCGGGTCGAGTTTCTGGGGGAATTTTCCGATGCCTTCAACAGCATGGCTCAAAAGCTTGAAAGAACCATTTCCCAGCAGAAGGAGCTGGAAAAGAAATTAATGGCAAGTGAGGAACGCCACCGTTTGCTGGCGGACAATGCCAATGATGTAATATGGGCGATGAATCTAACAGGAGCATTCACCTATGTCAGTCCCTCCGTGGAAAAGTTAAGGGGCTATACGGTGGAAGAAGTGATGGCTCAATCGCGGGAAGAATTACTATGTCCATCCTCCCTCATCCATATGGAAAAAGGACTGGAAGATGCTGTTCATTCTGTTCAGAATAATCTCCCCTTTAAGGTATTTAGAGAAGATGTGGAACAACCCTGTAAAGATGGAACCACTGTCTGGACGGACTTGACGGTGTCCGGTATTTACAATCGGGATAATCAATTTGTTGGCATGCTGGGAGTATCCAGAGACATCACAGAGCGAAAAGAGATGGAGGATGAAATCCGGCGATTAACGGAAATCGACAGCCTGACCCAATTGTATAATCGATTCAAGCTGGATGCAGTCCTAACGATGGAAATGGAACGATACGGGAGAAGTGGTTCTCCCTTTTCCGTCATTATGATGGATATTGACGACTTTAAAATAATAAATGATACCCATGGGCATGTTGCAGGTGATCAAGTGCTTGCGGAGATCGCCGATATTCTGAAAAGCACCATTCGAAAGATCGATACGGTCGGAAGATGGGGCGGAGAAGAGTTTATGATTATTCTGCCGGAATCGGACCTGGACGGAGGCTTGGCTTTGGCTGAAAAACTAAGGGAACGGATCCATGAACACAAATTTCCCGGATTTGGATGCCTGACAGCAAGCTTTGGGGTGGCGGTATCTGAAAAAGGCGGGGACCAGCAGCAACTGGTTGCCAGGGCCGATAAAGCCATGTACCAGGCCAAGAAATCGGGCAAGAACCGGGTCTGCCCCTTTGAAAAAAGGGCTTGAAATAAGCATCAACCTGTGAGACAATTAATTATTAGCTTCATAGGGTTCCGCGGCCTCCGGCCGGTCTGGTCCGAGATGAAGCGTACGGAGCCGCCAGAACGGAACCGTATACACGGAAGGATAAAAGCCTGGGAGATATCAATTGGATATATCTCTCAGGCTATTTTATTGCCTTCAGAAAGGAGAAAGCGATTATGCATTGGATGTTATTATTTATCGCAGGGTTGTTGGAAATTACTTGGGCTGTGGGTTTGAAGTACACAGAAGGATTTACCAAATTAGGTCCCAGCGTGGTGACCATTCTCGGTACCATCGCCAGCTTCTATTTTCTATCCCTGGCCCTGCGTCACCTGCCCCTGGGGACGGCCTATGCCATATGGACGGGAATTGGTACCATTGGTACGGTAATCCTGGGAATCATTCTGTTTAAGGAAGCCATAGATCCCTTGCGGCTGCTTTGTATTGGAATGATCGTCACCGGCATCGTGGGGCTGAAGCTGGTTTCTTAATTTGGTACTTGCAGTTTCTTTTCTGCCCGTGTATAATGGTGAGGTATGCGCGTTAATGCAATAGCGAAGTAAAGCAGAAAAGAAAGGATAAGGCCAGGGAAGCCTAAAAGAAAACCTGGCCGATGGAGTGAAAATGGTTAACAACAAAAGCAGAAACAAAAAAATCTGGGCCCTGATGCTGGCCCTTGTTATGGTCCTGTCAACCCTGATGTTGGCTGGTTGCGGCGGCACTGGGGAAGAAGGAGAAGGGGATGCAGCAGCAGAACTGACCGGCTGGGAGTATATCCAGGATAAAGGGGAACTGGTCGTTGGCCTGGATGACACCTTCGCCCCCATGGGATTCCGGGATGAAAGCAATAATCTGGTTGGATTTGATGTGGATATGGCCAATGCCGTTGGGGAAATCCTGGGCGTGACCATCACCTTCCAGCCCATCGACTGGGATTCCAAGGAACTGGAACTGAATTCCAAGCGTATTGACGTCATCTGGAACGGTCTGTCCGTCACCCCGGAGCGAATGGAAAACATGTCCATGTCCA
>JBLJBD010000063.1:0-4518 GCA_047637815.1 Anaerovoracaceae bacterium | reverse complement strand
GTGTTAGAATGAAAAAAATTGAAAACACTGTTGACATTCCGATGCAACAGTGATAAATTTAATTTAGGTTTAGCACTCACTAGTTGCGAGTGCTAACAAAAGGACGAAAGCCATTGGAATGGCCAGAGCCCTGAAAGGAGCATGACCATGGATTTAAGCGAACGAAAACTAAAAATCCTTCAGGCCATCATCGGTGATTTTATCAGGACCGCTGAGCCCGTAGGCTCCAGGACCCTTTCCAAGAAATTTGATATGGGGGTCAGTCCTGCTACCATAAGAAATGAAATGTCCGACCTGGAAGAGATGGGCTATCTGACCCATCCCCATACATCCGCCGGCCGAGTGCCCTCGGATAAGGCTTATCGGCTCTATGTCAACAGCCTGATGGAAAAAAGGACATTGACCGAGGAGGAAAAGGACTTTATCCGCCATAAATTAAACAGCAATATATCGGAACTGGAGAAAACCATCCAGCATGCTTCCAGGCTTTTGTCTGAGATTACCCAGCTTACTTCTTTTGCTATCACTCCGAGTCAGACGACAGATAAACTGAAATACATCAATTTGCTGCCAGTGGATGACCGGACGGTGGTGCTGATGATCGTCGCGGAGAGCGGCAAGGTATCCAACACCACGATCAAGCTAAAGGATTCCTATTCTCAGGAAGGGCTGGATTTGCTTTCCAAGTCCATGACCTTCACCTATAAAGGCAAAACTTTAAGCGAAGTGCTGACCTTGGATATCATACGGACATTTCGGACCGACCTGGAGGCCTTGTCTCGCCTGGCGGAGAACATCATGCCGAATTTTCTCGGGATTCTGCAACGGATGCTGGATGTGGATCTGTTTATGGATGGATACACGAACATTTTTTCCTTTCCCGAATACAACGATATTGATAAGGCGAAGATGTTTCTGGAGATGCTCAACAAAAAGGAAGATTTTACAAAGGCATTGATTGAACGGGGAGACGGAGTACTCATCACGATTGGCACTGAAAATCCGGACGACCGGCTGCAGGAATGCAGTTTAATCACCGCCACTTACCACATAGACGGCAAATTGCTCGGAAAGCTTGGAGTAATCGGTCCGACCAGGATGAAGTATGGAGAAGTCCTGTCCGTTATCGAATATATGACGGAAAATCTCAATGAAAGCTTTACGTTGACAGGAGGGAAGGAAGAAGAATGAGCAATAAGAAAAAACAGGCGCCCCATGAGGAGGAATTGCTGAAAGAAGACCAGACAGAAGGCGCCGGGAAGGATACGGGGGAAGAAGCTCCGGAATCGACCCAGGGGACTGCAGAAAAGAAAAGTCCGGAGGAGGAAGCCATGGAGACCAAATATCTCCGGCTGATGGCAGACTTCCAAAATTACAAGAAACGTTCCGAAAAGGAAAAAGCAGACATTTATGCATTTGCCAATGAGAAAATCATCTTGGAATTGCTTGATGTAATAGACAACTACGAGAGGGCCTTATCCCACCAGGTGGAAGAAGGAACTGCGCTGCAGGAAGGCATGGCCATGATCTACAAACAGTTCAAAGCCGTGCTGGAAAAGAACGGAGTCGTGGAAATCGAGGCCCTGGGCCAGGATTTCGACCCGAACCTGCACAATGCGGTGATGACGGAAAGCAGCGCCGAATACGGCCATGGTAAGGTTTCCTACGTGTTGCAAAAGGGGTATCTCTTAAACAATAAAGTCATCCGACATACCATGGTCAAAGTGGCTGAGTAGTTTTAATGATTAATGGAGGAAAATAAAATGGGAAAAGTAATAGGAATCGACTTAGGAACAACCAACTCTTGCGTTGCCGTCCTGGAGGGCGGTGAACCGGTCGTAATAACCAATGCGGAAGGAAACCGGACCACGCCGTCTGTCGTGGGCTTCACTAAAGGTGGAGAAAGACTGGTTGGTGAAACAGCCAAAAGACAGGCCATCACCAATCCGGACCGAACCATCGCATCCATCAAGAGACATATGGGTACCGATCATACGGTGGAAATCGACGGGAAGAAGTACACCCCTCAGGACATCTCCGCTATGGTCCTTGGCAAGCTGAAAGCCGATGCCGAAGCGTATCTGGGGGAAAAGGTCACCGAAGCGGTCATCACCGTACCGGCATACTTTACGGACAGCCAGAAACAGGCTACCAAAGACGCAGGCAAGATTGCCGGTCTGGACGTGAAGAGAATCATCAATGAGCCGACAGCGGCATCCCTTGCTTACGGTCTGGACAAAGACATGGGCCACCATAAGATTCTGGTCTATGACCTGGGGGGCGGAACCTTTGACGTATCCATCCTGGAAATCGGAGACGGAGTCTTTGAAGTACTGGCCACCAACGGAAATAACAAGCTGGGCGGTGACGACTTTGATGAAGTACTGGTCAACCACATTGCCGATACTTTTGCCCGGGAAAACGGAGTAGATCTGCGAAAAGACAAGATGGCCCACCAGCGGCTGAAGGAAGCGGCAGAAAAGGCTAAAAAGGAACTGTCCAGTTCCCAGACTGCCAGCATCAACCTTCCTTTTATCACCGTCAACGCCGACGGACCTCTCCATATGGATATGGAAATCACCCGGGCCAAATTTGATCAGCTGACTGGTCACCTGGTAGAAAAGACCATTGATCCTATGAAAAAGGCCATGTCCGATGCAGGAGTCACCAACAGCGACATCGAAAAAGTCATCCTGGTAGGTGGATCCACAAGAATCCCGGCAGTTCAGGATGCAGTAAAAAAGATTACCGGCAAGGATCCCTTCAAGGGCATCAATCCGGATGAATGCGTAGCCATCGGTGCAGCCATCCAGGCCGGCGTATTGACTGGAGAAGTCCATGACGTGCTGCTGCTGGACGTTACACCCCTGTCCCTGTCCATTGAGACTCTGGGCGGCGTAGCAACCCGATTGATCGAAAGAAATACCACCATTCCTACCAAGAAGAGCCAGATCTTCTCCACAGCAGCCGACAATCAGACTGCGGTAGACATCCACGTTATGCAGGGTGAACGGGAAATGGCTTCCGGCAATATCACTTTAGGTCGATTCCAGCTTTCCGGTATTCCGCCGGCACCCCGAGGAATCCCCCAGATCGAGGTTACTTTTGACATCGACGCCAACGGCATCGTTAATGTAAGTGCCAAGGACCTGGGAACCGGTAAGGAACAGCGGATCACCATCACTTCTTCCACGAAACTGTCTGACGATGAAATCAAGGCTAAGATTAAAGAAGCCGAACAGTTTGCCGAAGAAGACAAGAGAAAGAAGGAAGAAGTAGAGGTACGGAACCAGGCAGAAACCCTGGTATACGAAACAGAAAAATCCTTAAAGGATATCGAAGCCAGCCTGTCCGAGGATGAAAAGGCCAAAATAAACGATGCCAAGGATGCCCTCTCCAGAGCCCTGGAAGGCACCAATGTGGAAGAAATCAAAGAAAAGACTGAAAAACTTACCGAAGAATTCCACACCATTTCCTCCAAGATGTACCAGCAGGCTCAGGCCAATCAGGAACAGGCCCAGTCTCAGAACATGGGTCAGGATTCCGGCAGCAGCGAAGGACCCCAGGACAACGTGGTAGACGCAGAATACGAAGTCGTGGATGAAGACGACAAGAAATAAAGCCCATATAACCGGCCCGCCAGGGTCCGGGCCCAGGCACTCCTCTTCGGGGGAGTGCTTGGCTGGTTATAGACATCAAGCAAGAAAAGGAGAGGAAAATGGCAGAGAATAAGAGGGATTTTTATGAAGTCCTCGGTGTCAGCAGGGGGGCCAGTGATGATGAGATAAAAAAGGCTTACCGTAAAATGGCCATGAAATATCATCCGGATAAAAATCCAGGAGACAAACAGGCGGAAGACAAGTTTAAGGAAGTCAATGAGGCTTACAGCATTCTTTCCGATGCAGAAAAACGAAATAAATACGACCGGTTCGGCCATGCAGGAGTAGATCCCAATGCCGGTTTCGGCGGCGGCGGTTTTGGTGGCTTTGGCGGCAGCGGTGGTTTTGAGGATATTTTTGATATTTTCGGCGGCATGTTCGGCGGTGGCGGGGCGACTCAGCGGCGCAGGAACGGTCCGATGAAAGGTCGGGACCTCCAGTATGCCATCACCATTTCCTTTGAAGAAGCGGCCTTTGGGGCTAAGAAGCAGATTCAGGTCAACAAATTCGTCACCTGTCATGCCTGTGACGGCAGCGGATCCGAAAAGGGCACCAATAAGAAGGCCTGCGAGAAATGCCACGGTACCGGCGAACAGCGTACGGTGAAAAATACCCCCTTCGGCACCTTCCAGTCCTCCACCCCCTGTGACGAATGCAACGGGACTGGAGAAGTCAACGAACATCCCTGCAAGGAATGCAACGGCTCCGGAAAAGTCCGGAAAACCGTCACCATCGCGGTGGAGATTCCTGCCGGCGTGGACAATGATTCGGTCATTTCCATCCGGGGTCAGGGGGAACCGGGAACCAACGGGGGCCCCAGCGGGGATCTCTATGTTGTGGTGACCGTAACGCCCCATAA
>JBLJBD010000062.1:0-11904 GCA_047637815.1 Anaerovoracaceae bacterium | reverse complement strand
GAAGTGGAACCGAAGCTTCTGGCTCGTCGAACCCCCGGATTTACTCCGGCGGATATTGAAAATCTGCTCAATGAAGCAGCCCTTCTTGCGGCTCGTCGAAATGGCCGGAAGATTCGGATGAATGAGATCGAAGAGGCTATTACCAAGGTCATAGCCGGTCCGGAAAAGAAGAGCAAGGTTATCAGCGAAGTAGAACGAAAGCTGACCGCTTATCATGAAGCGGGCCATGCCATCGTTGCCCGAATGATGCCCAACACGGATCCGGTCCATCAGATTACCATCATACCCCGAGGCCGGGCGGGAGGGTTTACAATGATTCTTCCCAAAGAAGACCGGTACTATGCCACTAAGACCTCTATGACGGAACAGATCGTCCACCTGCTGGGTGGCCGGGTCGCTGAAAAGCTGACTCTCAACGATATCAGCACCGGTGCCAGCAACGACATCATGCGGGCCACGGAAATCGCCCGGGCCATGGTGACCAAGTATGGGTTCAGCGACCGAATCGGTCCTGTCAATTACAGCTCCGAAGAAGAAGTCTTCCTGGGCAAGGATTTTTCCACCCGCAAGAACTTCTCGGAGGAAATGGCTTCGGAAATCGACGAAGAAATCCGAAACATTATTCAGGAAGCCTATGTGACGGCGGAAAAACTGCTGACGGAAAAAGTGGAAATTCTCCACACAGTGGCCAACGCTCTGCTGGAAATCGAGACCCTGGACGGAGAACAGTTTGAAATGCTGTTTACCGGAAAGATGACGGCAGAGGAGCTGGCAGAAGACGTGCGGATGAAAGAAGAGGAAATCCGGAAATCCAACGCCAAGGAAGCAGCCGAAACGGAAGATATTCTTTCCCGGGAAGAGGTCCTGGAGTACGAGGACCTTTCCGAGGACGACCCGGAAGATTCGGAAGATCCGGAAGAATCAGAAGATCTGACCGATCAGGAAGACACAGAGACCCCGGAAAACTCTCAGGAGGAAGAAGAGGATAAGTAGATGAAGATTACGGTAAAGGATTGTCTTGCTTTCGAGGTGCTGAAATCAGCCCGCCTGATTGCAGGGGAGAAGGGCCTGGGCAACCGGGTCAAGGGGGTGTCGGTCATCGATGCCTCTGAAATTTCCGACGTGGAGAACTTTCTGGCCCAAAAGGGTGAGATGGTCCTCACCGGTTTTTTCGGCATGAAGGAGGATACAGAAAAACAGACCCGATTTGTGGAAGCCCTGGCAGACGCCGGCTCCGCAGCCCTGGTAGTCCTGTACCTGGGTTCTTCCATTACCCATTTGAGCAAAGAGGTGGTGGATGCTGCCGAGAAGCGCAATTTACCCCTGGTTCTTGTCCTGACGGAAAAGAGAAAAATCACCTATTCGGATATCATCACGGAGTTGATGGAAAAAATCCTGTACAGCGACAATTTCGAAAACCGGCTGATCAGCAATACCATATTTCATCTGCTCAACTTCGAAAAGCACAGCAACTTCCAGTCTGCTGTAAGGGAAGCAGCCATCAACAATGATTTTCAGCTGATCATCCTGAGCAGCGATTTCAATCCGATTCTGTCCGTGGAAACGAGGCACAAAGCCACCATCGCCGATGCTATCAACCTGGGCAGGGAGCGGGATGTGGAAAAAGCGGCCGTCTATACGATGATCGATGTCAACGGAGTCCTGACCTACTGGGGACCGGTGATGATCAACGGGGAAAAGCACTTCATGTTCATCGTAGACAACGAGGATTCCTATTCGGCGGGAGAAATCACCAAGCTGGCAGAAATCATCGAGCTGGCCATGGGCATGTGGAAATATACTCCGGAACGGGATGCCAAGTCCGAGTTCATCAAAGCTCTTCGGCGAGGTAATAAGAGCCTGGCGTATACGCTGAAGGAAGAGGCCGGCATCGACGGGACAGAAATCCTGAGCATTTTTTATGCAAAAGGTATTGAAAAAAGCCAGGGATTCCGCCATATTGCAGAATTCGAATCCAGGGAGAACCTTCAGGTCATGAAAATAACCGAAGGGGAAGACACCTACGGGATGATCTACAACAAGGGGAAGAAGGCCGATGAAAGCGAACCCTCCGGCAGAAGCCAGTGTATCGACCTGTTCAACCGGCTTAAAGAGGAAAAGACGGTACGGATTTTCCATGTGACCGGCATCGACGGCATTGAGGGGGCGGCAGATGCCTACCGGCTGATCAGTGAAGCCTGGACCTTTGTTCAGAACGTATTTCCATACAAGCGGGTGTTTACCAAGTATGAGCTGGCCCTGGTCAGCAACTGCATCAACATCCAGCTTCAGGGAGGCTTTGTCAAAAAAAATTACCTGGAATTGCTGGAGCCCTTTCGGGAAGCGACGGACAACAAGGGGAAACAGCTGCTGGAAACCCTGGAAACCTTTGTTCTGGATGCGGGAATGAACAGCGCCAAAACCTCCGAATTTATGGGTATCCATACCAATACGGTCCAGTATCGTCTGAAGAAGATCAATGAAGTGCTGGATGTAGAAATCACCGGAAACCGGGTCATACCCGGACTCACTATAGCCCTGGCCCTGAAGCGTCTGGAAAAGGTGGTACACTAACGGATTCAGCCATTCCGAGAACCCTTCGGAATGGCTTTTATCATGGGGAAGAATAATGTATACAATAGAATAAAATGTTGCAAAAACAAGGTTTATAATATATAGTGAATTTGTGTTTGTTTGTGCATGAAACCATTCATACCCAACAGTACCGGATAACACTTAAGGAGGAAAACATATATGAACAAGTTAGAAGAACTTCGTAAGCTGAAAGCGAAGATTGCACTGGGAGGCGGACAGAAGAGAATCGATGCCCAGCATGCCAGCGGCAAGCTGACTGCCAGAGAGAGAATGGATATTCTGTTTGACGAAGGCAGTTTTGTGGAGCTGGATGTATTCGTATCCCATCGGTCCACCAACTTTGACATGGCAGATAAAAAAGCCCCTGGCGACGGCGTTGTTACCGGATACGGTACCGTAGACGGCCGGCTGGTCTTTGCTTTTGCACAGGACTTCACGGTTCTGGGAGGTTCCCTGGGCGAGTATCACGCTGAAAAAATCGTGAAGGTTCAAAATATGGCCATGAAGATGGGTGCTCCTATCGTTGGCCTCAACGACTCCGGCGGTGCCCGGATCCAGGAAGGGGTCAATGCCCTGTCCGGATTCGGTAAAATATTCTACAATAACACCATCGCATCCGGCGTTATCCCTCAGATTTCCGTAATTATGGGACCCTGTGCCGGCGGCGCTGTTTATTCTCCTGCTATTACCGACTTTGTCTTCATGGTGGATAAGACCAGCCAGATGTTCATCACCGGTCCTCAGGTCATCAAGACCGTTACCGGAGAAGATGTTTCTGCAGAAGCCCTCGGCGGTGCCATGACCCACAACTCCGTCAGCGGCGTAGCCCACTTCATCGGCAAGGATGACCGGGACACCCTGATGCAGGTACGGGATCTTTTGAGCTATATGCCTTCCAATAACCTGGAAACGGCTCCGATCTATGTCACCAACGACGACCCCAACCGACAGATCCCCGAGTTCAACGAAATCATTCCGGAGAATCCCAATAAAGCCTATGACATGTATCAAGTCATCCGTGGACTGGCCGATGACGGTGTCATCATGGACGTTATGCCCCATTACGCCAAGAACATGATTACCTGCTATATCCGTCTGGATGGCCAGACTGTTGGCGTTATCGCCAACCAGCCTAAATTCGGAGCCGGTTGCCTGGATATCAATGCATCCGACAAAGCAGCCCGCTTTATCCGGCGATGTGATGCCTTTAACACCCCCCTGCTGACCATCGAAGACGTTCCCGGCTTCCTGCCCGGAACCGACCAGGAGCTGGGCGGCATCATCCGCCACGGAGCCAAGATGCTGTACGCTTATTGCGAAGCGACGGTTCCCAAGATTACCCTGATTCTTCGAAAAGCCTACGGCGGTGCCTACATCGGTATGTGCAATAAGGAACTGGGAGCCGACCTGGTCATGGCATGGCCCAGCGCACAGATCGCCGTCATGGGAGCAGCCGGCGCAGCCAACATCGTTTTCAAGAACGATATTGCCAAAGCCGATGATCCGGTGGCCAAAAGGGAAGAAAAGATCGCCGAGTACGAAGAAAAATTCAACAATCCTTACCGAGCCGCAGAAATGGGCTATGTAGAAGATATCATCGAACCGTCCACCTCCAGACAGCGGATCATCAGCGGATTTGACATGCTGAGCTCCAAGAGAGAGTCCCTGCCTGCGAAGAAGCACGGAAATATCCCCTTATAGGAGGTGGCAAACATGCAAGAATTGTCATTGATGCAGAAATTTGCCGACCCGGAGTTGTTTAAAACCCTGAGTCTGGCAGAAAAATTAGAAGGTGCAGGGGTAACCACCCTGATGGGCATGGGTATTACTTTTGTAGTGCTGATCTTCCTTTGGGCGATTATTGCCCAGATGGCTAAGTTTTCAGGAGGTACCCCCAAAGGCCCAAAGTCTGAATCCGCTTCTTCCGCTCCCGCCCAGGCCGCTGCCGCTTCTTCGGCACCATCGGCTCCGGCAAAAGCAGAAGCCGCGGAGGATTCCAGCCAGCTGATCGCCGTCATCACCGCAGCGATAGCAGCCCTTCAGGAGGGTACTGGAGCCACAAGCAACCTGATCATCCGGAAAATAAGCCGGGTATCCGGGCCGACCACATCCTGGTCCGCAGCCGGATCGGCAGATGCCATCAACAGCCGAAAATTCTAAATCTTCGATTCGAATCATCATATTAAAGGAGAAGTTGCCATGAAAAAATACAATATCACTGTGAACGGAATCACCTATGCGGTTGAGGTTGAAGAAGCCGGCTCCGCTGCTGCAGCTCCTGCTGCTGCCCCGGCCCCTGTTGCCGCTGCCGCCCCTGCGCCGACTCCCGCTGCAGCACCTGCTCCCGCAGCTGCTCCTGCCGCCCCGGCCGCTCCCGCTGCTCCTTCTGCCGGCGAAACCATCATTTCCTCTCCCATGCCGGGAACTATCTGGGAAGTGGTTGCCAGCGTCGGACAGCAAGTAAAAGAAGGGGATATCCTTGTAATTCTGGAAGCCATGAAGATGGAAAACGAAATCATGGCCCCCTGCGCCGGTACGGTTGCAGCCATCAATTACACCAAGGGTGCAGCAGTCAACACAGGAGACGTATTGGTTATACTGAAATAGCTTCATAGAGAATCCGGTCTGCTCCAGTCTGATAGGAGTAAGGCCGGATTTTTTGTTTTCCGGTGGTTGTAATCTTTCCCCAAGTAACATATACTATATTTTGCAAATTTCGTTAAAGCCAACCTGCAGAGCAAAGGAGAAAACCATGCTACTAGCATTTGATGTGGGAAACACTAACATTGTACTGGGCGTATTCCGGGACGGAAAGCTGATTCAGAACTGGCGTCTGGAAACGGACAACAACAAGAGCGCTGATGAATACGGCATGATCATCAATCAGCTGTTCACCTTTGAAGGGCTCAGCATCCGGGACGTAAAGGATATCATCATATCCACAGTCGTACCTTCTGTTCTCTACACCCTTCAGCACCTTTCCATGAAATATTTCAACCGGCGGGCTATCGTCATCGGACCCGGCATCAAGACGGGACTGACTGTTAAATATGATAACCCCAAACAGGTGGGCGCCGACCGAATCGTCAACGCGGTAGCCGGTCTGGCCAAATATGGCGGGCCTTTGATCATCATCGACTTCGGAACGGCCACCACCTTCTGCGCCATTACAGAAAACTACGAATACCTGGGAGGCACCATTGCCCCCGGTATCAAAATATCTTCGGATGCTCTTTTTGAGAAGACAGCCAAGCTTCCCAAGGTCGAACTGGAAGAGCCGGGTCATGTCATCTGCAAGAATACCATTGAAAGCATGCAGTCCGGTCTGGTGTACGGCCATATGGGCATGATCGATTTCATTGTCCGCAAGATGAAGGTGGAGCTGATGAAGATTTCCCCCTCCGGGAGAGAACCCCTGGTCATCGCCACCGGTGGTTTGGCTACCCTGATCAACAACGGGTTGGATTGCATCGACCATGTGGATAAAATGCTGACTCTGGAAGGACTCCAGATGATTTATGAAAAGAATAGGAGAGTCGGAAGAAAGTGTACCGAGTAACCATCGGGGGGATTTCCTTCGATAACCCCTTTTTTCTAGCCCCCCTGGCCGGAGTCACCGATTCCTCTTACCGTCAGATCTGTCATCAAATGGGTGCCGGTCTGGTCTATACGGAAATGGTCAGCGCCAAGGGCTTATATTACAAGGATAAGAATACAGATAAGCTGCTGGAAATCAGCCGGGCCGAAGGGCCGGCTGCTTTTCAGATTTTTGGCAGCGAACCGGATATGATCCGGTATGCCGTCGGCGCCCTGGCTGACCGGGAAAACGTGCTGCTGGACATCAATATGGGTTGTCCCGTTCCAAAAATCGTCCGAAATGGAGAGGGTTCCGCCCTGCTGAAGGACCCGGACCTGGTCTTTCGATTGGTGGAAGCCGCCGTCGCCGTGGCTGGAAAGCCGGTGACCGCAAAAATCCGAATCGGATGGAGCAGCGAGTCCATCAACGGAGTGGAAGTGGCAAAGGCTGTGGAAGCAGCCGGAGCTGCAGCGGTAGCCGTCCACGGACGGACCAGGGAGCAGTTTTACAGCGGCAGAGCCGACTGGTCCGTCATCCGTAAAATCCGGGAGCAGGTATCCATCCCCGTCATCGGAAACGGGGATGTCATGAGCGGTGAAGATGCTGTTCGGATGATGGAAGAGACCGGCTGTCATTTTGTGATGATTGCCCGGGGAGCCATGGGAAATCCCTGGATCTTCCGGGAAGCGAAAGCCCTTTTCGAAGGGAAGGAAAAACCGGATCCGCCCAGTTTGGAGGAGCGAATCCAAGTGATTAGAAAACACCTGGACCTGGTACTCCGGGCCAAGGGGGAGTATGTGGGAATCCGGGAAATGCGGAAGCAGGTAGCCTGGTATCTGAAGGGAGTCCGGGGGTCCTCTGAAGTTCGGAGGACGGTCAACACCATCCAGGATCCTGCTGAACTGATCCAGCTTCTGGAATCCCTGAAAAACAGCGGAGGGAAAAGCCCATCAATTGACAAATAGGTGGATATCCCGTATAATATATCGATACGGCGAACAGTCGAAAGGAGATTAACACTATGACGGATGAGATTCTACTAACGAAACAGGGATATGAAAAAATCGTAGCCGAATACGACGAACTGGTATCGGTGAAACGGAAAGAGGTTGCAGAACGCATTAAGGAAGCCATTTCCTATGGAGATATATCCGAGAACTCAGAATATGATTCTGCCAAAAACGAGCAGGCTGAACTGGAAGAACGGATTCACAAGCTGGAAAACATGATGCGGAAGGCTAAGATCATCGATGAGTCCAAGATCAGCAATGAACGGGTCTCCATCGGACTGAAGGTTAAAGTTCTGCTGCAGGAAACAAAAGAAGAATTTGAATACGTAATCGTTGGGTCCACCGAAGCGGATCCCTTTGAAGGGAAAATTTCCAATGAGTCCGAGGTAGGCAAAGCCCTGCTCAATAAGAAAAAGGATGAAGTGGCAGAGGTTACCGTACCCGACGGAGTGCGACACTATAAGGTATTAGAAATCAGTAAATAAGGGAGAAGCAATGAGTAATACAGAATTGAAGGATCAGGTCCTTTCCCCGGAAGAGCAGGAAGAGCTTTCGGAAGAAAAACTGAATGAGCAGCGGCGAATTCGGCGGGAAAAACTGAAGAAGCTTCAGGAAATGGGCAGGAATCCGTTCCTGGTCGAAGAGTGGGATGTGGATGCCCACAGCATGAACATCAAGAATAATTATGAAGCCTATGAAGGAAAGACCGTGACCGTAGCCGGAAGGATCATGGCGAATCGTCACATGGGGAAAGCCTCCTTCATTGATATACAGGATAAGTTGGGGCGGATTCAGTGCTATGTTCGCCAGGACACCATCGGACCGGAAGAGTATGATGTTTTCGTGACCTATGATATCGGCGACATTGTTGGCATCGTGGGTGAAGTATTCACCACCCGTCACGGAGAAATCTCCATCAAATCGGAAAAAGTGGTCCTGCTGACCAAGTCCCTGCAGGTTCTGCCCAACAAGTTCCATGGCCTGAAAGATACGGATATCCGATATCGGCAGCGGTACGTGGATTTGATCATGAATCCGGAAGTTCGGGAAACCTTTGTTACCCGGGCCATGATCATCAAGGAAATCAAGCGTTACCTGGAAGAGGAAAAGGGATTCCTGGAAGTGGATACCCCCATCCTGACCACGATTGCCGGCGGAGCCAACGCCCGGCCTTTTGATACCCACCACAACACCCTGGATATTGACATGAAGCTTCGGATTTCCAATGAGCTCTATCTGAAGAGACTCATCGTGGGTGGTTTGGACCGGGTCTATGAAATGGGCAAGATGTTCCGTAATGAAGGCATGGACCGGAATCACAACCCGGAATTCACCTCCATGGAACTTTACCAGGCCTATGGCAATATGGAAGATATGATGGAAATCACGGAAAACGTGGTGGCTTCTGCTGCCATGAAGGTGCTGGGCACCACCGTGCTGGAATACCAGGGCAAGAAGTTTGACGTACAACCTCCCTGGGACCGGATAACCATGCAGGATGCGGTGAAGAAGTGGGTCGGCGTGGATTTTGATGAAATCCAGACTGATGAAGAAGCCAGAATCGTAGCAAAGAAATATCATCTGGAAGATGCAGCCACTATGACCCGGGGTCTGGTGATCGCTGAACTTTTTGAGGAATATTGTGAGGAGCACCTGGAAGGTCCGGTCTTTGTCATCGGTCATCCGGTGGAGATTTCACCCCTGGCGAAGAGAGACCCGGTCGATCCCAGGATTACCCGCCGTTTCGAAGCCTATATCAACTGCTGGGAAATTGCCAACGCCTTCTCCGAGCTCAACGACCCCATTGATCAGTATCAGCGTTTCAAGGAGCAGCAGGCCCAGCTGGATGACGGAACCGATGATGAAGCCCATCCCATGGATGAGGATTTCGTCAACGCCCTGGAAGTGGGACTGCCCCCAACCGGCGGTCTGGGAATCGGTATTGACCGGGTGATCATGCTGATCACCAATGCCCCCTCCATCCGGGACATTATCCTGTTCCCCACCATGAAACCATTATAGAACCATACGAAAAGTTTGCTTCGGCAAACTTTTCTTCAAGAAAAAGGAGAGAACCATGAAGGATATACAACTAAAGCAGCTGTACCGGGAAACCGCCCAATTTGCGGACCGGGAAGTGACAGTGCGGGGATGGATCCGGACCAACCGAAGTTCCAACAAATTCGGGTTTGTGGAAATCAACGACGGCTCCTTCTTTAAATCCGTACAAGTGGTCTATGAAGACGCCGTTATTGATAATTATGAGTTGATCGCCAAGGCACCCATCGCCGCGGCCCTTTTGGTGAAGGGAACCCTGGTCCTGACTCCGGAAGCCAAGCAGCCTTTTGAAATCAAGGCCACGGAAATACTTGTTGAAGCGGACTCCGATTCGGATTACCCCCTTCAGAAAAAGCGGCACAGCCTGGAGTTCCTGAGGGAAATCGCCCATCTGCGGCCCAGGAGCAATACCTTCTCCGCCGTCTTCCGGGTAAGATCCCTGGTGGCCTATGCCATCCACCGGTTTTTCCAGGAAAACAACTTCGTTTATGTCCATACCCCCATCATCACAGGCAGTGACGCGGAAGGAGCAGGGGAAATGTTCCGGGTGACCACCCTGGATATGAATCAGCCGCCCCGGACAGAGGAGGGGAAAATCGATTACAGCGAAGATTTCTTCGGCAAGGAAGCCAGCCTCACCGTCAGCGGTCAACTGGAAGCGGAAACCTTTGCCATGGCCTTCCGGAATGTCTATACCTTCGGGCCTACTTTCCGAGCTGAAAACTCCAACACAGCCCGTCATGCCTCCGAGTTCTGGATGATCGAGCCGGAAATGGCCTTTACCGATCTGGAAGACAATATGGTCCTTGCGGAAACCATGATCAAATATATCATTCAGTACGTGCTGGACCATGCTCCCGAGGAAATGGAATTCTTCAACAGCTTTGTGGACAAAGGCCTGCTGGAACGGCTTCAGGTGATTCTGGGCAATGAGTTCGGCCGGGTCACCTATACAGAAGCAGTGGATTTGCTGATCCAATCCGGCAAGGAATTCCAATTCCCCGTTTCCTGGGGCATGGATCTGCAGACGGAGCATGAGCGGTACCTGACGGAAGAAATCTTCAAAAAGCCGGTTTTTGTCACCGATTATCCAAAGGATATCAAAGCCTTCTACATGAGACTCAATGATGACGGCAGAACGGTGGCTGCCTGCGACCTGCTGGTCCCCGGCGTCGGCGAGATCATCGGCGGCAGCCAGAGGGAAGAACGGCTGGAGGTCCTCCGGGAGCGGATGGAACAGATGGGTCTGGATGAAAAAGAGTATTGGTGGTACCTGGATCTTCGGAAGTACGGCGGCGTCAAGCATGCCGGATACGGACTGGGATTCGAACGGATCCTGATGTACATTACCGGCATGAGCAACATCCGGGACGTACTACCCTTCCCCCGAACCCCCAACTCAGCAGAATTTTAATTCCCTCTCCGAAAGGAAATTCTTATGTCAACTTTTTTGATTGCTGTTAAGGACGGAACCATCAAAGGCTTCAAGACCGGAGTCATGCTTCTGAAGATCATGATTCCCATTTATCTCTTGGTGGTCCTGATTAAATATTCTCCCATCATGCCCTGGCTGGAACGGTTGTTCCAGCCAGCTATGTCTATATTCAAACTGCCAGGGGATGCCATTGTTCCCATCGTCACCGGTTTGTTCACCGATGAGTATGGGGTGATTGCTGCCATGAAATCCTTTGATTTTTCCATGGCCCAGATCACGACCATCGCCATGATCGCCCTGACGGCCCATTCTCTTCCGGTAGAATCAGCCCTGGCTCAGAAGATCGGATTCCCTCCTGGGAAGATCCTGATCATGCGTATCGTTCTGGCCATCGTCATCGGCCTGTTGACAGGCTGGCTGGGGGGTGTGTTTTCATGAGCGCCGGATTGGACGTCATCCTTCGGGAAATGCTGACCGGATCCCTTTCCACCATCATCAGTGTCATGAAAGTACTGATCCCTCTGATGATCATCGTAGAAATCCTGATGGTCTATAAAGTCATTGAGCGGCTGGCCGGCAGCCTGGAGGGAATCGGCCGGATACTCGGTATGAGCCGGAATGCCATCTTCCCCCTTTTGGTGGGAGTGGTCATGGGGGTCACCTACGGAGCGGGAACCATCATCGAAATCAATAAAAGAACACCCCTATCCAGGAAAGACATGGCTTTGGTTGCGGTGTTCATGTACCTGTGCCACGGAATCATCGAAACCGGATTCCTCTTTTACGTGGCAGGGGCCAACGTGCTGGTGGTGACTCTGGGCAGGCTTCTGTTTGCCTTCCTGGTGACCATGCTGGCGGCCCGACTGCCCCATTTCCGGAATATGACGGATTAATTAGCAATTGATATTTGGGTTTAACAATGGTATACTTCACTTAATTGAATAAAATTATAGGAGGTCTACTATGAAGGGCTATAAAAGCGACACTATCAGAAACGTTGCACTGATCGGCCATGGAAATTGTGGTAAAACGACATTCCTCGAGGCTGCACTACTTGCGACAGGCGTTATTAACAGACTGGGAAAAGTGGAAGATGGTAATACGGTATCCGACTATGACAAGATGGAAATAGAAAAAGGATACTCGATCAGCACCTCGATCGTGCCTGTTGAATATAACAAGGTAAAGATCAATTTTATTGACACTCCGGGATTTTTTGATTTTATCGG
>JBLJBD010000061.1:0-4399 GCA_047637815.1 Anaerovoracaceae bacterium | reverse complement strand
AGGAGGGCCTTGCTCATTGGAGATTTTGGCAGATTGCACAGCCGGTTTTTAGCCAAATCCTTATCGGATTTTTTTAACCGGGAAACAGGAGAGGTTCTGCAGTTTGAAATTCCGGATCGTCCCGAATTGCTTACGCCTGATGAAGTGGCGGAGTTTGATCTGCTGATTACCACCACGCCCAGGCTGCAGGTAAAGCACCCGAATACGATTCTGATTGATGATTACCCAATGAATCACAATATCTGTGATATCCACAGAACCTTTTTCCATCATCCGGATCAAGACTGAGCTGCTCTCTAATGGAAGGGAGATAGCTTACCGAACAAAGCGTAGCGGGCATTATCATAATCATAGGAACAAGTACACAAGGTGATGACCCGGTCGTCACCTTGTACTATTGTCTGAGACCGAAAAGTCGAATGATCCTTCAGGAACTGTACGTACTCTTGGAAAGTTTCCTCCCCGTTAAATTCAGTAGGGATGGATTCATATCCGCCATCAACGACGATTCCGGCAAAAAACTCGATCCGAAAGACACCTTCCGGAGTATACAGCTCCATTGCAGGATGCTGATCGTAATATTCCTGATTCTTATATTGTTCCAGAACAGCAAACATGAGGTTATCCTGCCAGTTGTGCCCATAAAGGAGGGTGATCTTATCTGAAAAATCCTTTTCATTTCGATAATCCATAAAAATAGATCCCAGCTTATTAGGCTCTCCGGTCATAAGGTGGCTGAGGTAATACTGGTTATCCGAGCCTTGCAGGATCGGATAGTCGATTGGGGAGCCCTCCAATGTGATCCAGGCCACGGTGTCCGGGTTGATTTTCTGTAATTCTATAAAATCAATCGGGTTTCCCTCTTGCCCCGGCAGGGAGGCATCTTTCATCTGCCGAAGATTTTGATAGGCAGTGTCTGCTTCCAGAGCCGATTGCCTGTCAGAAACCAGTAAACAGGAACAAAAAAGGATTCCGACAACGCAGAAGGTTATCAGAGCCCACAGTGCCCGGCGTTTTGGTCCAACCCTCATCCCAATTTCCTTTCTAAGATAATTTACCGGCAGAAGAACAGGATGTTTCTTCTGCCGGTAATCTGTTTATACTAAGCCACTTTTTCTTTTTAAATGAAACCTTCGTCTCATCCGATATTCCATCGTCGTCAGAACGGTCAGAGCGACGGAAAAGAACAACAATCCGAGCTTGGCAAGATTGAGAGCTTGGCTGCCTCCTGTTTTCGGCATTCCCCCTTCATCGCCGCCTTCCATAGTGCCCTGGGGGATATCTCCTTCTCCAATGTTGAAGTTGGGATCGCCGGGGTTCCCGGGGCCGGTGATGCCCGGGCCGGTAATAGCAGGTTCGCTGGTGACGATGCTCCTCTGATTGGTAAAGGAGGCAACAGAAACCTTATCGGCAGCGATGGTACCCGTTGTACCGGACTTGGTGGCGATGTAGCCCTCTTTCGAATAATCGGCTTCGGCAACCGTATAACCAGTGCCTGCCGGCAAGCCTTCGATGGAGATGCTCTGCCCGTGGCCCAGGGAAATCTTGTCGCCACTTCGGATCGTTCCACCGGCTACTCCGGTTCCCGTAAACTTCCAGGGCCCCGTTGCCCCCTTAAAGGTTATGGTAAAGTCAAACTTCCGGGACAAATCCCCGCCTTGCCCGGTGACTCCCTTGGTGATGGTCAGAGAGCCAGTTTTCGGTTCGGCCGGAGAGGGTGAAGAATTTTTCACATTTACGAAGGCGGCAACCTTCGTAGCATCGGCTTCGATCAACCCTTTATCCCCCGTGCTGGAGGTTGTGTACCCGGCTCCGGAATAATTGGCTTCAATGGCGGCATAAGAAGCATTTTTGGGTAAACCCATGATGGTGATGCTTTGGCCATGGGCCAGGGTGATCCTGTCGCCGCTTTTTACGGTTCCGTCGGGAACCCCGTTGCCCACATAAGAGTAGGTGCCGGGAGCGCCTGTCAAGGTCAAGGTAAAATCAAATCCTTTGGTCAGATCCCCGGCGTTTCCCGCCACCATCTTACTGATCGTCAGGTTGCCGGCTGTTCCCACCCGATAGTTGGTGACGGAGAGTACATTGGACCCGGATCCCGTTTTTCCATTAATAGAGGAGACCACGGTGGTGCCGGTGGTGGTAACGGTTACGGAATAATCCCGGGCCTCTCTGGTATATCCGTCTGGGGCCTTTGTTTCCCGGAGAATGTAGCTGCCGTCTGGAATTACCTTCAGCT
Organism: Anaerovoracaceae bacterium; assembly: GCA_047637815.1. Taxonomy (GTDB): domain Bacteria; phylum Bacillota; class Clostridia; order Peptostreptococcales; family Anaerovoracaceae; genus UBA5559. The sequence goes on along the minus strand of JBLJBD010000061.1, from coordinate 2,160 downwards.
TCAGCGTTCCATCTGCACCGGTGACGCCTTTTCGGATAATGGTCTGCCCATCGGTGGATAGCAAGGTGAATTCTGCTCCGGCAAGAGGAGCTCCCTCCCCATCTTTTTTCTCTAGTTGAATCCATCCGTTTCGCTGAAGGGTAGCTTCGCCATCTGCAGCTGTTATCCCATAGGGTTTGGAGGTTCCTTCCTGCTTTGCACTTTCTCCATACAAAGATACCTGGTTGGTGATGGTTCCCGGTGTTCCGGTGATGTCGGTAACATAGCGGAACCGGTAGGCCTTGGAGCTGTCGGGAATCTGAAAGCTTAATATCCTTGCAGCATTATCGTAGGACACGTTGTCATTAAGAATCAAAGAAACCTCCCCAGCGACAGTGTAACTGCCGTCGGCATTCAGGGTCATTTCGTGTACCTGGATGTTGCCTCCGGTGAGGAGGAGGGAGCCGCTGGAATCGGTTCGGAGATCAATTCCGAAAGGAAGGGTATCCTCGATCTTGATTCCCGGCTGAGTAACTTCATAGGGTTTGTAATCCACTGTCCATTGAAGCGTCCCTGCGACTGGGGATATCAACTCCTTTGACAACAATTGGCTGGTAATAGACACATCCTGGTAAGTGGTGACCCCTGGAGTCCAGTTCTCCGTATGCAGAGAGAGATTGTTGCGGACGGGGGTTGTTTTGTTGGCGTTAAAATATCCTTCTGCAGTTTCCTCGGTTGGGCCGGCCTTCACCAGGATAACATAGGCTTTGTCTAAAGGATCAAAGGTAAAGGTGGCGGCTCCTCCGCTGACTATAGCAGAGAGGCTGACGTTGTCCGGAATCGTGTCGGATGCCTGTACGGTATTATCGGTGTTACCGGTTCCCTCAAAGATCAGGTACTTGGATCCCTCTACAATTTCCTGGAATTCCCAGCCTGCAGGGAGGGTGTCGGTTACCGTGGCTTTTCCCAGGGTTTGGCCACTGGCATTGACCATCTCGCTCAGGTTGGTTCCGTCTGCGTTGACGCTGAGACGGAAAATCACCGCCTTTTCCTTATAATCAAAGCCTTGGGAAGCACTGGTGGTTTTGTGAATGTTCACCCCGGCGGCAGGATCAGTCATGGCCTCCCGCTTCAACATTTCTTTGGCCAGATTCTGACTGATATACTGGACGTCATCGGTTGAAGCATTCAGCTTGGTATGGGCACTGAAAAGACTGACGGTATTCCAGATGGTGGTGGACTTATTACCGGCAATAACAGCAGGGTTCAATACCTGAGTGTCAAAAGTGAAGGTATTGATGGCAGAGGTCGAGAGCCCGGTTATCTCCAGCAGGTCCCCCACCCTGTCGCCATCCAGAGTAATCGGATGGACGGTAATAGCCAAACCCGATCCGCTGAGGCTTCCAGCCACATACTTTTGATCGTACCGAGGGGTAAGGTCAGAGGGAGTCAGGCCACTGGGGAATCCGGAAGCCTGGTTTAGAACGATGCCGCTGGTACTGCTTCCGTAGATCAGCAAATCGTAGACCTTCAGATCCGGGATGGGCTGCCCCTTCGTGTCAACCGTAACGTTCCAGTGGACCTGCTGCTTGTCCGGGTTGGCGGTTCCATTTTTTGCAATGGCATTGTAACCGATGTCTACCGGAACGCTGCCGCTACCGATGCCAGAGCCCGTCAGCCCCTCCCAGCGGATGGACGCGGAGTTGGCATAAGAAGTTTTTCCGGTGGTATAGGTTTCATCCGGAACCTTTGTTACGATGGTCAGCAGAATCATAGAATGGATATCCCCGATGGCAAACTCCCCGCTTTCATTGGGCGATATAGGTTTAGCTGTGTCCCACCCGGTGCCGTTCCAGGATTGCCATGTTGCTGAGCCGAAGGTCAAGCCTGTAGGAAGTACGTCAGTAATCACCACACCACCCAGGGAAACCCCCATCTGATTGGCCGTGATGGTCCAGGTTATCGTTCGGTCTTTTGGATCATACACACCGCTGCTGCCTTTGTCACTGGCCGTCCCATCTTTTTTTATCCATATGGCGGAAAAGGAAACCTCTGTCTGGCCTTCCTCAATGACCACCTCATCCTTTAAAAGCTGGGCCTTGTTGGAGATCCTTTGCAGGCCGGAGGAGTAATAGTCCTCATCAGGAATCACCGTTTTAAAAGTCACTACTTGAGGACTGG
>JBLJBD010000060.1:0-2099 GCA_047637815.1 Anaerovoracaceae bacterium | reverse complement strand
TGATGAACTACAACGACAAGCTAAAGGATGTATTTACCCTGGCCCATGAGATGGGTCACTCCATGCATTCCCTCTATACCAGGGAAACCCAGCCTTTCATTTACGGGGGCCACTCCATCTTTACTGCTGAGGTGGCATCCACCGTCAACGAGGCTTTGATGATGAAGCAGATGATTGCGGATGAAAAGGATCCCCAGATAAAAAAATATCTGCTGAACCTTTATATCGAGGAATTCCGCTCCACCGTTTTCCGGCAGACCATGTTCGCCGAGTTTGAATTGCTCACCCACAATGCTGTAGAAAGAGGTGAAGCCCTTACCTCTGACTTCCTGTGCCGGGAATACCTGGCTCTGGTCAGAAAATATTTTGGCCCGGATGTGGTCCTGGATGATGAGATCAAGGTCGAATGGGCCCGGATTCCCCATTTTTACAATGCCTTCTATGTGTATAAGTATGCTACCGGATTTTCCGCAGCAGCAGCCATATCCAGGAAGATTCTGGAGGAAGGCCCCGTCGCCAGGGATGCTTATATTGATTTCCTTCGATCCGGGGAAAGCGATTACCCCATCGAATTGCTGAAAATTGCCGGAGTGGATATGAGCCGGCCGGAACCGATAGACGAAGCCATGAAGATTTTTTCCGGACTCATCGATGAACTGGAAGCCTTGATCTAAGGGAGGATATCGAATGAAAGAACGAGTAATCTGCATCTTTGCCAACGGCAACCGATTTTCCCTGGAAACCGGGGAAATCCTGAAAGCGAAACTGGAAAAAAGCGGTTTTAAGACTACCGGTGATTTTCACCCGGAAGCCGAGCTGATCGTCTGCATCGGTGGAGACGGGTCCTTCCTTCAGGCTGTCCATCGGCTGGATTTTCCGAGGATTCCTTTTATTGGTATCAACACCGGTCACCTTGGATTCTTCCAGGAGATCCTGCCCAATCAGCTGGACGATTTCATTTTTCACTACAAGCAGAATAAATACCATATCCAGCATTTATCCACCGTCAAAGTCATTGGTCAGACCAGCGGCGGCGAAGAAATCCTCCACCGGGGTCTCAATGAAATCATCATCAAGGGAAATCGTTCCTACTCGGTTCATTTAAACATTTCCATCGGCGGCAGCTTTATCGAGCGATTCAGCGGCGACGGCATCCTGGTGGCTACATCTGCCGGCAGTACGGCCTACAATTACTCCCTGGGGGGCTCCATCGTGGATCCCCGTCTCAACCTGCTCCAGCTGACTCCCATTGCACCCATGAATACGACGGCTTACCGGTCCTTCACCTCCAGCATCCTGCTGCCCACCGATTCTTCCCTGGGCATCATCCCGGAGTACACCAAGGATCACCAGCTGAATATTCTGGTGGATGGAACCGAATACCCCTATGAAGACATCGAGAGCCTCAGCATCAATCTGTCCAACAAAGAAGTTCGGTTGCTGCGTTTCGAATCCTATGACTTCTGGGCTAAAGTGAAAAGCAAATTTTTATAGATAAGGAAAATAAATGACAAGATTCAGATACATCGTTCAAAGCTCGGACGAAGATGGCAAAAAAGCTGTCCGGGACTTGATCTACACCAATTTCAACATTTCCAGCCGACTTAAGAAAAAAATTAAGAGAGAAAATTTAGTTTTTGTTAACGGCATGCCCGTCAAAAATCACCATCTGCCCCGGGCTGGCGATATTCTGACCATCGGCCTTCCCGAAGAATCCAGCTACTTCCCACCGGAGGATATTCCCCTGAGCATTCTCTACGAAGATGATGACCTGCTGATTCTGAACAAGCAGCCGGGGGTGGTGGTCCATCCAACCAATGGAAATCCCTTCCACACCCTGGCCAACGGAATCATGAAATACATGCTGGATACGGATCAACAGTTTAAGATCCGGTTCGTCAACCGGCTGGACATGGGCACATCCGGGGTAGTTGTGGTGGGGAAAAATTCCCATGCCCAGGATAATATGACCAAGCAGATGCAAAAAGGTTCAGTTGAAAAAACTTACCTGGCTATTCTCCGGGGTATCTTTGAGGATAAAGCCGGTGTGGTGGATCTTCCCATCGGTCGTCCGGACCCGGAGCGGCTGCAGAGAGCCG
>JBLJBD010000059.1:0-3519 GCA_047637815.1 Anaerovoracaceae bacterium | reverse complement strand
AATGAAAACGCCAGGAAGGAATCCGACGGAAAAACTCCTATGGACCTCATGAATCAGGATGCGCTGAAAAAAGTCAGGACCTTTCACAGAAGCTTTCCCCAATATATCAGGACGCCCCTTGCCAGGCTGAACAATCTGGCGGAGCATCTGGGAGTAGCCAACATTTGGGTGAAGGATGAATCCTACCGGTTCGGGCTGAACGCATTCAAAGTACTTGGCGGCACCTATGCCTTAGGAAGGTATCTGGCGGGAAGACTGAACATGGATATATCCGAACTGTCATTCGATAAGCTTCGATCAGAGGAAATCCGGGAAAAACTCGGCGTCATTACATTTGTAACCGCAACCGACGGCAATCACGGAAGGGGAATCGCCTGGGCCGCCCATCAGCTGGGCCACAAATCGGTGGTCTTCATGCCAAAGGGCTCTTCGGAAATCAGGCTGGAGAATATTCGAAAAGAAGGGGCAGAGGCATCCATCACCGAGTTCAATTATGATGATTCTGTCAGGCTTGCAGAAAAGTTTGCCAGGGAGCACGGAGGTGTGCTGATTCAGGATAGCGCCTGGGAAGGGTATCTGGAAATCCCTTCCTGGATCATGCAGGGATATGGGACCATCATGGCTGAAGCCCTGGAGCAGATCAAGGAGAATGGGGACGGAAATCCAACCCACGTTTTCCTCCAGGCGGGGGTCGGCTCCTTTGCGGGAGGCATGCTGGGCTGTCTGATTTCTGAATACAAAGAGGAACGGCCCATAACCATCATCGTTGAACCGGATACGGCGGCCTGCATCTATCAATCTGCCCGGGCCAAGGACGGGAAACCCCATCCGGTTACGGGATTTATGCCCACCATCATGGCAGGACTGGCATGTGGAGAGCCCAGTCTGGTCAGTTGGGGCCTGCTCAGGGATTATTCGGATATGTACATTTCCTGCGCCGACTATTTCACCGCCAAGGGGATGCGGATCCTTGGGAATCCCCTGGGGGATGATCCGAAGGTAATATCGGGAGAATCGGGAGCGGTTGGAGTGGGTATATTAACTATGATTCTTCAGGAGGAATCGCTGAAAGATTTGGTCGAAGAACTGAAGCTAGGAAAGGATTCCAGAATCCTGATCATTAGCACGGAGGGAGATACGGATCCGGAACACTATAGAAAGATTGTCTGGGACGGGCTTTATCCTTCATATTAAGGGTACAGAAAGGGGAACATCGATGAATATTAATTTTTCCATAGAAGAAGCAGTAACGAAGAGGTATAGTGTCAGGAACTATAAAGATCAAGGGGTAGAGCCGGAGAAGCGGAAGGAAATAGAATCCTTTGTGGCTGGGCTGGATAATCCCTTCGGTAAAAAAGTGGATTTTCATTTTCTGGATAACCGGGAAGCGAAAAACGAAGAAAAGCTGGGGACCTACGGTGTTATCAAAGGGGCCAAACAGTATATCGGAACGACTATTGAGGCGGATTCCATGGCCTTGGTAGCATTGGGGTACGAATTGGAAGCCCTCATGCTTTATTTGGCCCACCAGGGAATGGGTACCTGCTGGCTGGGAGGAACCTTTGACCGCAACGAATTTGCAAAGGCCATGGAGATTGATGACTCAAAGCTATTTCCCATCATCACGCCCTATGGATATCCGGCTGCCAAGATGCACCTTCAGGAAATCTCCATGCGAAAAATGATTCGGGCCGATCAACGGAAAAAGTGGAATCAATTATTCTTTTTTAATGATTTTCAGACTCCACTAGAGAAAGAAGATGCAGGAGAACTGGCATTCCCCTTGGAAATGGTCCGTCTTGGCCCTTCTGCCTCCAACAAACAGCCTTGGCGAATCCTGCTGAAGGATAACGGTTGCCATTTTTACGAGGATAAAGAACCGGGATACAGTGATCGGTTCCCTTATGATATCCAAAGGGTGGACATGGGAATCGCAGCAGCCCACTTTGACTTTGCAGCTAAAGAAAAGAACCTCAAAGGTCGATTTGATGTTGCAAGCAAGCCAGAGGTGAAAACCCCTGATCACACCGAATACGTTTTTTCCTGGATTGGAGAATGATTCGCTATGGACAGCAACAATCCAATTATTAAAAATATGGCTGATCCCCATGAGCTGGAGAGAATGTTCAGGAAGGATTCTGAAGCTTTCAAGAGAGATTTTGAAGAAGCTTGGGAGCAAAATCCGGATTCCCAGATTCTTTCTATTTGGTATGAAAGGCTGTATTATAGCGAGACGGAAAATCTTGAAAAAACTTCCAGGCTAAAAAGGGATTTCCTGGTCATGGGTGTTTTAGCCATTATGGCAGGCACAAGCACCAGGATACTGTTTCATTTTATTGAGCAGAATACAATAGCCCCCATCAACCTGATTTTTGGCATAATACCTTTCATTACCGCCTTTTTTGTTTACAAAAGCGGACCCCGGAAAAATGTAATTTTCACTATTGTTTTTCTGTTCCTGATATCCGCAGTTTATCTTAATATGCTACCTTTGGAAGAAAAGGACAGCATCATCCTGGCATACCTCCATTTCCCTGTTTTCTTGTGGGTAGTAGCAGGGATCGCCTTTGCTGGAGATGAATATTCGGTAAGAGGTAAAAGACTGGCTTATCTAAAGTTCAACGGGGAATTTTGCATACTCTATGCCAGTATGGCGATAAGCGGAATGCTGCTCAGTGTGATAACCATGCAGTTGTTTATCATCATCGGCATGGATATAGAAGATTTCTATTTTAAGAATATCGTATTATTCGGCGCAGCTGCCCTCGCTGTTGTAGCTTCCTATCTGGTATCAAGGGATCTTAAGCTTGCAAAAAATATAGCCCCCTATCTGGCCAAAATTTTTAGCCCCCTTGTACTGATTACTCTGCTGGCCTACCTGGTAACTGTTATCTGGGCAGGGAAAAATCCATTTTTAGACCGTGATTTTCTCCTGGTCTTCAATGGGATCCTCCTTCTGGTTTTAATAGTTACTATTTTTTCGATTACCGAAAGCGGAGCAAATGAGAAAAGGAATATTTCCGATTATGTTAATCTAGCCTTGATCCTTCTTGCTCTGATCATTGACGGAGTGGCTTTATCGGCGATTGTGTTCAGACTTTCATCCTATGGAATTTCACCAAACAGGTTGGCGGTGTTAGGTGTAAACCTGCTTATCTTCGCCAATCTGATTTGGATCATGGGCTCTTACGCGGGCTTCCTGCGGAACAAAACAGGACCGGAAGCCATTCAGGATTCCATTACAAAGTATCTGCCGATTTACGGACTTTGGGCGGCTTTCGTTACATTTGCGTTTCCCTTGATTTTTTAGTGCAAGGAGATGAGATTATCATGAAAGAAGACCTTATTGCTCCATGCGGCATGAACTGCCGGTTATGCATTGCGCACCAATTCAAGGAAATGGACTTGAATAAAAAAGGATTTCACAGGACCTATTGCCCGGGCTGCATTCCCAGGGGGACAAGCGGTACCGTACAAAATATCATATGAGTATGATTGAAAATCTGGAATCTATTAAAG
>JBLJBD010000058.1:0-55661 GCA_047637815.1 Anaerovoracaceae bacterium | reverse complement strand
GAAAACAACTTAGAAAACAAAGGGGAGTCAGATGAAAAATATTATGGTGTGCGTCACGCAGCAGAAGACTTGTGACCGACTGATCCGGTACGGCCATCAGCTTCTGGGGAAGAATCGGGGAGAACTCTTCATCATCCATGTGGCCCATTATGAATTTAAGTTCCTGGGAAGTTCAGAGGAGGGGGAAGCATTAGAATACCTCTATGAAAAGGCCCTGGAATATGGTGCGAACCTTACCGTGGTCCGGTCCAATCATGTGCTGGACACCCTGGTTGAGCTGGTAGAAAAAAACAAAATAACGGATGTCGTTATGGGTGAATCGGGAGAGAATCCTCAGGAGAACGGACTGATTCATCAATTTGAGAACCGGATCCGCGGCAAGGCGGAGCTGCTGGTCATCCCATCCGAATAAAGGAGAACGTTCATGCGAATCATTACAATTTTATCCGGTATCCTCATGCTCCTGGCGGGAGTGTGGTGCTTTGCCAACCCTGGCGCCAGTTTCCTGTCCCTTGCTTTTGTTTTAGGCTTGGTGATGATATTTGCAGGAGGCACCGGTGCCATTAATTATTTTACGGAAAAAAATCGAAAAGCAGAGGGCAGCTGGGTCATCTCTGAATCGATTCTGACCTTCATTCTGGGAGGAATCGTTCTGTCCAATCAGCTTCTGGTAGATGCCATGATTGCCATTTTCTTCGGCATGTGGCTGATTTTTTCCGGTTGTCTCCGGGTGGTTGCCGCTTTCCAGCTGAAGGCTCAAAAGGAAGAAACCTGGGCCTGGACCCTGGGGTTTGGCATTGTGGCCTCCCTGGCCGGGCTTTATGCCTTTGTCAATGCCAATTTGTTCAGCTGGCCGGTGGTCCTTCTGGCAGGCGTTTTTTTTGTTATCCAGGGAGCAAATGTCATGGTAGTGGGCATTAATATGCCTCATAAAAAGAGAAAACATCAGCGTAGAAACAAAGGCGAAGAAGAATGAACATCATTAAAGAATATCAACAGGATTTAAAAAAAGAATTTGCCGGCTATGATAAGGGCCGGTTTTCTAAAGACCTTTTATCCGGAGTCACCGTTGCGGCGGTGGCCCTGCCCCTGGCCCTGGCCTTTGGGGTAAGTTCCGGAGCAACAGCGGCAGCCGGTCTGGTAACCGCCGTCATCGCCGGTGTCGTTATCGGTGGATTATCGGGAGCCTCTTTCCAGATTTCCGGGCCTACCGGTGCCATGACGGCGATTCTGATTACTATTGCGGCCAAATACGGCATGCAGGGGATATTGCTGGCATCCTTTCTGGCGGGATGCATCCTGATCGCAGCCGGTATATTAAAATTGGGGAAAATCATCTACTTTATTCCCTCTTCGGTGATAACAGGCTTTACCTCAGGGATTGCCGTGATCATCGCTTTAGGGCAGTTGGATAATTTCTTTGGGGTTAAATCCGAAGGAGAACTGGCTATCACCAAAGTCCTGTCCTATTTTACTTCTGGTTTTGACATGAATTGGCAGGCAGCCCTGATTGGTTCTATGGTGATCCTGATCATGATCATCTGGCCGAAAAGATGGAACGCCCGGGTTCCTTCTTCCCTGGTTGCCCTGGCCGTCGTCTTGATTTTCAACTATTTTGCAAAGTTTGATGTATCTTTGGTAGGGGAGATTCCCAAAAGCCTTTTTCTCAATGAGCGCATGTCCTTTTCTACTCTGATGAACTCAGAAATCTGGGATTTTGTGATTCCTTCCTTCTCCATTGCAGCCCTGGCTATGATTGAAAGCCTTCTCTGCGGTGCTTCTGCCGGCAAGATGAAAAATGAAAAACTCAACGGAGACCGGGAACTGATAGCTCAGGGCGTCGGAAATGTCCTGATTCCTTTCTTTGGGGGCGTCCCGGCTACTGCGGCCATAGCCCGAACCAGTGTAGCAATCAAGTCGGGCTGTGAGACCCGTTTGGCAGGAATCATCCATGCCCTGGTTCTGCTGCTTTCCATGTTCGTGCTTGCCCCGGTCATGTCCTCCATCCCTCTTTCGGCGCTGGCAGGGGTACTGATCGTCACCGCCTGGCGGATGAACGACTGGGAAAACATCCATTATATTTTCGGCCACCGCTTTAAAACCGGTATGGCTAAATTCGGAATCACCATGGTGGCAACGGTGGTATTGGACCTGACTCAGGCCATCATCATCGGGGTAGCCTTCTCTACCTTCCTGGTTGTAGTAAAGTTGACGGATATTGAAATCAATGTCAGTGAAATCGACAACCAGCGTCTGGAAGAAGTGGGTATGAAGCTGCCGGTGGTACCGGAGCACATCCGGGTGGTCTACCTCACAGGAACGATTTTCTTTGCGGTGGTGGATAAACTGGTCAAGGAACTCTCCAAGGCCCGGGACCATTCGGTGGTAATTCTATCCATGCGGGGAGTTCCCGTTATTGACTTGTCCGGCGTTCAGAGCCTGACGGACCTGGCCAGGGAGATGAAAGACAGGGATATTAAGATCATCCTGACCAGCGTTCAGCCTAAAGTCCTCCGGGACTTGACCCGTGGGGGCTTCATCGAAATCATCGGCGAAGAAAATGTCTATCGAAGCGCAGAGCTGGCCATCGTTCAGGCGGCTCAGGATCACCTGGAATCCTTATAGATATTTCACAATAGCACAAAGAGGTGGAGATGGAAGACATCTGTATTGTCGGTGGAGGAGCTGCCGGCATGACCATGGCGATTGTGGCGAAAAGGGAAAACCCTGCATGCCGGATCGTCCTGGTAGAAAAAAACGATAAACTTGGAAAAAAATTGTACGCCACCGGCAACGGCCGGTGCAACGTTGGAAATACCAGAGGGCCGGGAATTCAACCGGTCCTGGCGTTTTTTGATTCCCTCAGCCTGCTGACCTATGAGGAAGAGGAGGGCCGGCTTTATCCCAGGAGCCAGCAGGCTGCCTCTGTAGTGGAAGCGCTGGAGCGGGAAATGAAGCAACTGGGGATTCGATGGATTCTAAATCGGGAAGCCGTGGAAGTTGCAGGAAGCCCTTATGCCTTTACCATCAAGTTGGATGATGGCAGCACAATCCAATCCCGATTGCTGGGGATGACCACCGGAGGTAAGGCTGCCCCCCAATTCGGCACCACGGGAGAAGGATTCCGGTTGGCCAGGAACCTGGGTCACACGGTCAAGCGGCTGGCTCCGGTGTTGATGCCTATATCCTGCGAGGGAGATTTTCTGGATGTGAAGGGGGTACGCCTTCAAGGCAAGGCTTCTTTGTGGAAAGACGGCAGCTTGGTGGCAGAGGAATCCGGAGAGGTTCAATTCACGGAAGATGGCTTGTCTGGAATCTGCATCTTTGATCTTACCCGATTCCTGAAGCTGGATCCGGGAGAAAACCCGGAGGAAGGATTCCGGCGCTATCGGATTACGTTAGACGGTTTGCCGGAAATGAACCGTGAAGCCTTGAAGGACTATCTGAAAAAGCGAAGAACCGCCCTTGGAAATTCTATGGGTTTATGGACTCTCCATTCCATGGTTCCCAGTAAGCTGATCCCCTTCGTATTCGAAAAAGCCGGACTATCAGGGAAAACAAGGGCAGAGGTTCAGGATTTAAGTGACAGGGAACTTGATATATTAACCGGCTTCTTGAAGGAACTGCCTTTTACCGTCACCGGTGGAAAGGGCTGGCGGACTGCCCAAGCCACAGCGGGCGGAGTCCCTTTAGAGGAACTGAATCCGGAAACCATGGAATCCCAGAAATTTCCCGGTCTCTATCTGGCTGGGGAAATTACAGACAGTGACCAGCCCTGTGGGGGATATAATCTGCAGATGGCCTGGATTCAGGGTATGAAGGCCGGTAAGGCTATGGGAAGCTTTCTCAATAATAGTAAATGATAAGAAACGAGGACGGAATGATCTATAGGATTCACGAAATAAAATGCCAGGTAGGGGAAGACGCCCGGGTTATCCCGGAGCGTATCCGGGAAAAACTGAAGAAACCCGCATTAGAAATAAAGAACTGGCGCATCGTTAAGGAATCCATCGATGCCCGGGATAAAGGGGATATTCGGATTGTCTACAGCGTGGATTTTGAACCGGAGGATCCGGAAATCAAGCTTCCCCTGGACCAGGGGGGACTGCAGGAATATCAGTTTCCGGAGCGGGGGACGGAAGAACTAAGGCATTCGCCGGTCATCGCCGGGTTCGGCCCTGCCGGGATCTTTGCCGGTCTGATTCTGGCGGAAATGGGATTAAAGCCCATCATCCTCGAAAGGGGAAAGCCTATGAATGAAAGGATCCGGGACGTGGAACGATTCTGGGAGGATGAAACTCTGGATCCGGAGTCTAACGTACAGTTCGGGGAAGGAGGCGCCGGTACCTTTTCTGACGGCAAGCTGACCACCGGAATAAAAGACAAGCGGATTCAGAAGGTCCTGATGGAGTTTCACAAGGCCGGTGCCGATGAGGAAATCCTCTATCGACAAAAGCCCCATATCGGAACAGATCGGCTTCGTGGTGTGGTCGTCAACCTTCGGAAGAAAATTCTTTCCCTTGGTGGCCAGATCCGGTTCAGCAGCCCTCTTACCGGAATCCGGATCGAGGACGGCCGGGTTACTGGGGTGGAGGCAGGTCATGGGGAATGGATTGAAACCGATGACCTGATACTGACCGTGGGTCACAGTGCCAGAGATACCTTCCGTCAGTTGCATCAAATGGGGATTCCCATGGAAGCCAAACCTTATTCCATGGGATTTCGGATTCAGCATACCCAAAGCTGGATCGATCAGGCCCAGTATGGCAAACAGACCGGCCTTCCCCCTGCGGAGTATAAATTATCGGGACGGAGTTCCTCCGGAAGAGGAGTCTACACCTTCTGCATGTGCCCGGGAGGAGAAGTGATCAGCGCTTCCTCCCATCCGGGTTGCCTGGTTACCAACGGCATGAGCTATCATGCCAGAGATGGGAAGTATGCCAACAGTGGCCTTTTGGTGGATGTCCGGGTATCGGATTTTTCATCAGAAAGCCCCCTGGCTGGTCTGGATTTCCAGGAACACTATGAACAACTGGCATTCCGTCTGAATGGGGAAAGCTACGAGCCCCTGACCTGCAGACTGGGTGATTATCAGGATGATAAAGGAAAGGGAGCCCTGCTACGCCAGGCACTGCCCCCCTTTGTGAACGAATCGGTTCTGGAGGTCCTGCCCGCCCTGGGTCGTAAACTTCGGGGATTTGATTCGCCGGCAACGATTCTGAAGGGGATCGAAACCAGGAGCTCTTCCCCGGTGAGAATTTTAAGGGATGAGGGATATCAATCGGAGATTCGGGGTCTATATCCTGGAGGCGAGGGAGCCGGTTATTCCGGCGGAATCACCTCCGCTGCGGTGGATGGTATCCGGATTGCCGAGCAGATTATCCGTCGTTATAAAGAAAGGGAGGATCGGTAATATGTTGGATAAGGGTTATGTACAGGTTTATACCGGCAACGGAAAGGGAAAGACCACAGCAGCTTTCGGCCTGGTGCTCCGTACCATCTGTGCCGGGAATAAGGCTTTTATCGGCCAGTTCATGAAAGGCCAGAGCTATAGTGAACTGAAGGCCATGGAATACCTGCCCGGCTTACAGATCGAGCAATTCGGCGATGTGGAGTTTTTGCACGGAAAACCGACGGAAAAGGATTTTGAGATGGCCCAGCGAGGTCTGAAGCGGATGGATGAAATCATCACAGAAGGAGAGCATGATGTGGTGGTCTTTGATGAGATCAACACGACCCTGTTCTTTGGGCTGCTGAAGGTGGAGCAGGTTCTGGAGGTACTGAAGAAAAAACCGGAAAAGATGGAAGTGATTCTCACCGGCCGTTATGCGCCGGAAGAAATCATCGAATTTGCCAATCTGGTGACCGAAATGAAGGAAATCAAGCATTACTTCAACGAAGGAGTTATGGCCAGAACAGGAATTGAAAATTAAGGAAAAGAAGTATACTATAAAGATAGACAGGAGCAACCGTTTTGAAGAGAATAATTGCCTTATTGATGACAACCCTTCTGCTTTTGGGTTCCGCCCCTGCCTCATCGGCTGCTGAAACCAGCCGGCAGGATTTGTACGACCTGACGAAGCAGGGCAACATGGCCACCTTCGTCAATTATGTAGATGGATACAGCCTTCAGGTGGATGGCGACATGAAGGCGGATATGACCGACTCGGATGTGGTAGCTGTTCTGGAAAACAGCAGCAAGCGGATTGAAATATTCCGTCAACCCCTGAGCGGCGTCGGACGAGCCGGCTACATGAATTACTCCAATCGTTTTACAGAAAATACGGCGGATCACCGGATTGAATATCAAGGCTATCAGACTATTGCCGGCCGACAGGTACATCTTGTTTCCTGGAACCGGGATAAACTGAGCAGGGTTCGGAATGACAAGAACTTCTATCTGGTAATGGATTTGGTGGAAGGAAACACGGCCTATACAATTTTTGTCAAAGCCAACCAGCCCATCAGCAATCTGGGCGGTTATGCCACCCTGATCCAGGACTTTAAAACCTTCCAGCCAACCAAATCGGCGGTTCATCGAAAAACGACGGCAACCGATCCGGAAACCCGTGGTTGGAATCCGGAAACCCTGGAATACTATACCCGCTACTTTGCTGAGGAAGCACCTTTGACCTGGGGGATTTTCGAGCCTACCACGGCGATGTTTGACTACAAGACCCTGGATTACTTTGAAAATTATATTGGTTATCAGTTTCCAATCATACTCAATTACAGTGAGTTTGAAAATACCTATAAACATCCCAATCTGAAGGAACGGCTGGACACGGCCTGGAAACACGGCAAAGTGCTGGAACTGACCCTTCAGACCAATTGGAAAGCAGCTGGTACGGGCAATATGGTCTACGATGTCCTGCAGGGAGAGTATGACTCCTTCCTCAAGGATTATGCCGGGGTCATTGCGGACTTTGACCATCCGGTCCTCTTCCGCCTCGGCAATGAAATGAACGGGGACTGGTGCCCTTATTCCAGTTATCATACCTCCAGAGACCCGATGATTTTCAAAGAATGGTATCGCTATGTATACCAGATATTTGAAGAAGCAGGGGCGGATAATGTGATCTGGGTCTGGAATCCCAACGGAGAATCCTTCCCGGACTTCCGGTGGAACCATACCATGATGTACTATCCCGGTGATGAGTATGTGGATGTGGTGGGACTAACCGCCTATAACACGGGAACCTATTATGCGGCCACCGGAGAAAAATGGCAGACCTTTGATGAACTCTATGACTGGTTGTATCGGGACTACGTCAACCGTTTTTCTCAGCCCCTGATGATCACCGAGTTTGCGTCGGCCAATACGGGTGGGGATAAAACCCAGTGGGTAGACAACATGTTCCGCAGCTTCCGGAAATACCCGGGAATCAAGGTGGCCATCTGGTGGGATGGGGCGGATAAGGATGCCTACGGGAACATTGCCCGATCCTATTACATCGATGAACCCAAAAGCTTGCTGGATGTCTTTCGGAAACATTTGAGAGATACCTGGAAATTTAATTCCCTTGGCTGATGCTTCTATTAAAGGGGGTGCTGCAAGTGAAAAAGATCATTCTGATTGGATGGCTTCTTTTGCTTGGAGCACTCCTTTTTAGTTGCGCAAAAGCCCCGGAAAAGGAAGAAGCCGCCCTGTATTTTCCTTTCCTGGAGAATACTCGCTTCTATTATGACGGAGCCGGGGAAGGGGCCCTTCCTTATGAAGTCTATAACGATTACATTTCCGATAATAAGGTTCAGCAGCGGATAACCGACGGTAATGGTGGAGCAGCTGTTGTGATGGAATGGAAAGATGGGCGGCTAACCCGCACCACGCCTGTTCGGGAAAAGTACTTCCGGGAAAATATAATGGAACGTCGTAATTTGCCAGCAGAGGTAATCCTTCAGAGCCCCGTGGAGGAGGGGAACTCCTGGGAACTCAGGGATGGGAGGATTCGAACCATCGGGAAGGCCGGTATTTCAATGGAAACCCCTGCCGGCAGCTTTGAGGTCATGGAGGTAGTCACCGAGGGAGCTGGCAAAAAAACCCTTGACTACTATGGAAAAGACTGGGGTTTGGTAAAGTCCATTGTGAGGGAGGGTAATCAGGAAATCAGCTACACGTTAAGCCGGATTGAAACGGAAGCTTCCAGAATCGAACCCATCCTCTTTTACTATCCGGATTTCAACGAGAAAAAAATCTATACCCGAAGCCGGGATGTTACCTTTCAAACCAATGATACCAATGAAGCGGTTATGACCAGAGCGCTGGGAGACGTTCTGGGAATATCCAAAGAAGCAGAAATAAAAGGGATCCTTCCTCCCAAAAAAGGGGAAGGGACTCTCCGGGTAGATTGGAACCGGCCATTTTCCGCAGGAATGGATCTCCGCTCCGTCGACGAGGGCCTCCTTTTGCAGAGCCTTGTCAACACCCTATGCCATTTGTACGATTCTTCCCAAATGGTCCTGACAGTGGAAGGGGGAAAATATAAAACAGACCATCTGAATATTGAAACCTGGCAGACCCTTCCCGTCCGGTTTGATGATTACGTTACCTATTACGATGTGCTGGTTTACGGAGGAACGGCATCCGGGGTGATGGCGGCCATTGCAGCAGCCCAAGAGGGAGCGGACGTGGCGATTCTGGAGCCGGGAAGGCATCTGGGTGGCATGGTATCCTCCGGGCTTGGCTATACAGACCGGCGGAACACAGAAAAAATAGGAGGACTGGCAAAAGCCTTTCTCCAAAAGGTGGGAAGCCGCTACAATCGGGAAATCAGCTGGGATTTTGAGCCCCATGCAGCAGAGGAGACTCTTCTCCAGATGGCGGCAGAAGCCGGTATCGATGTTTACTATGAGAAATGGCTTCCTGCAGGGGGCGTGGAAGGAAACCGCGCCAAAATTACGGGAATCCGGACCGGAGATGATAGTTCTTATGCCGCCCAGATCTTTATCGATTGTTCCTATGAGGGAGACCTGATGGCCTACTCCGGGGTATCCTATACCCTGGGCCGGGAAAGCGTTTCTCAGTATGGAGAGAGCCTTGCGGGGAGCCGTCCCGGCTTTATGGGCAACAATTTTATTTATCCGATGAAGGCAGAGACCTCTTCCGGAGCCGTCTATCCGGAAGTTTCGCCGGAGCCGGTTGGCCAGCGAGGATCGGGGGACGAAAGGATACAGGCCTATACCTATCGCCTCTGCCTTAGCAATGATCCGGCCAATCAGATTCCCTTTTCAAAGCCTCTCTTCTATGATCCCGCCAGATATGAACTTCTGCTCCATTGGCTGGAGGTGCTGAAGTCCAATGAAGGGGGCAGGGCCTTGACCCTGTCTGATCTGATGTTTTTTGGACGGTTGCCTAACAATAAGGCGGATGTCAATAATTCCGGTCCCTTTTCCACCGATTACATTGGAGGAAGCCTGGATTATGCTGAGGGAGACTTGCGGACCCGCAGAGAAATCGAAGGCGCCCACCGTAACTACCTGGAAGGATTGTTTTATTTTCTCTGGAAGGACGAAAGTGTTCCGACGGAATTGCGAGAGGAAATCGGCAGGTGGGGTTACGCCAGGGATGAATTTGTTGATAACGGAAACTGGCCTTATCAGATTTACCTACGGGAAGGAAGGCGGATGACCGGTGAGTTTGTCATGACTCAGCAGGACCTTCAAACCAATCGGGCCAAAGAAGATTCCATCGGAATGGGTACCTATAACATCGATTCCCATCATGTTCAGCGCTTCATAACGGCCGATGGATATATTCAGAACGAGGGGGATATTCAGGTGCGTGTCAGCCCCTATCAAATTCCCTATAGGATTATGGTCCCGAAAAGAGAGGAAGCGGAAAACCTTCTAGTTCCCGTTTGTATGTCCGCCAGCCATGTAGCCTATGGTTCCCTGAGGATGGAACTTCAGTACATGATCCTGGGAGAGGCCGCAGGTACAGCCGCCGTTCAGTCCTTTTCAGAAGATGTGACCGTACAGGATGTTTCGGTACCCATCCTTCAAAAAAGGCTGGAAGAAAAGGGCGCAGTTCTGGAGTGATTTATTGCAGGATTTTACGTGAATAAAATTGAATAAAATTGAATAGAAAGAAAACCATTATTCATAAATGAATAATGGTTTTTATGATGCCTATCAGAATTCGTTGAAAAATTCAGAAGAATAAAAGTGGCATACAAATTGCAGTATTAATATATGGAACTAATTCTTTTTATATTAATCAGGAGGATTTGAGATGAAAGAACTGAAACGAGACACTGGCATCGATTTGCCGGTAACCCTGGTCAGCGTAGCTGCGGTTTTTATCTTCGTCGCTTTTATGGCCATCAAGCCGGAAGGGACGCTGAATGCAGTCAACACCCTATTTGATTTCACCACAGCGGTGATGGGCGTTCCCATCCTTTGGTTCGTTTTTATCGGACTAGGTATCTGCGCTTATTTTGCTTTTAGTCGATATGGCAAAATTAAACTTGGAGAAGGAAAGCCGGATTACTCCCTGTTCAGCTATATCGCCATGATGATCTGCGCTGCCCTGGCATCAACTGCTGTATTTTACTCCTTTGTTGAGTGGTCCTATTATCTGGTAGATCCTGCCTTCGGTCTGGAGCCCTTTTCCCAGGAAGCAGCCGAATTATCAACCACCTATGCCTTCTTCCACTGGGGATTCAGCGTTCAGGTCATCTTTGTCATGACTTCTGTTGCTATGGCGTATGCCTTTTATGTGAAAAAAGTCCCGGTTCTTCGAGTCAGCGCAGTATGTGAAGCCATGATGGGTGGTTTTAAATACCGCAAAGCTGTTGGGAAGGTTATTGATGTGCTGACCATTTTCGCCATCGTTGGTGGTTTGGGCGTATCCCTGGGGCTGGGTGTTCCTCTGATTTCAGCCGGTCTGGGACGAATTTTCGGTATTGAGCCTTCCTTCGGCCTGAATGTAACCATCGTGGTTGCCATTGCCGTCATCTTCTCCCTCAGTTCTTTCGTGGGGCTGGAGAAGGGAATGAGAAGAATCAGCGATATGACTATTTATGTGGCCATCGCCTTTATTGCCTTTATCTTTATTGTTGGTCCCAGTGGTTTCATCATTAAGCAGACCACCAACAGCCTGGGATTGATGTTCACCAACTATATCAAAATGAGTCTGTGGACAGACCCCATCGGAAACAGTGGTTTCCCGGAATATAACACCATCTTCCTCTTTACGCTGGCTCTGAACTATGCAGCACTGATGGGTGTGTTCATCACTAAGATTTCCAAAGGAAGAACCATTCGTGAATTGGTACTGACCTGCATGATCGGAATCAGCCTTGGTACCTGGATTTTGTTCGGAATCAACGGTGGATTTGCCCTGAATGCAGAGCTGACCGGACTTTACAAGTTTACAGAGGCTGAGACCGGACAGATTGGTGTCTTTGGACTTCTGGATCTGCTTCCCGGAGGGATCATCGTTCCTATCGTATTCAGTCTGCTGGCAATAGGATTCCTGGCTACATCACTGGATTCAGCAGCCTTCTCTCTGTCGGCAGTATCTAGTAAAAAACTGGATGCTCAGGGGAATACCAGTCCCTTTCTGCGTTTGTTCTGGTGTCTGGTCCTGGCGGCTGTACCCTTAAGCATCATGTTTGCCGATGCACCATTCAGCGCATTAAAAACCTTGTGCATCTTTCTCTCCGTGCCATACCTCTTTATCATTATTGGGATGAACATCGGTTTATTCCGATGGTTTAAAGAGGATGCTGATAAATTGATTAAAGGGTAAGGACTTTACCGGGTCCCCGCCCTGCACGCTACACTTAAACAAGTAAGAAAGGAAAGAACAATGCCAAAGTATGCACCTCCCAGCGCCTCTGTCGCTCCAAGATTTACCGGAATCCGTACCTTTATGAGACTGCCCAATGTGCAGGATATGACGGATGTGGATTTTGCCATAGTGGGTATTCCCTTTGATACCGGCGCGTCCTATAAGACAGGAGCCCGCTTCGGTCCCTCTCAGATCCGGGAAACCTCCACCCTTCAGCGGAATTACAGCATGAATCTAGACGTGAACATTTTCGACCACCTGTCTGGCGTCGACTATGGGGATCTTCCCATTACACCGGGGTATATCCACGAAACCTACAAGCAGATCGAAGAGGGGCTGAAACCCATTCTGGATGCCGGCGTAATACCTCTTTCCATGGGGGGAGATCACTCCATCACCCTGGCAGAGCTTCGGGCTGTGGCTAAAAAATATGGTCCGGTTGCCCTTGTCCATTTTGATTCCCATTTGGATACCTGGGATAACTACTGGGGGATGAAATATACCCATGGGACTCCCTTCCGAAGAGCTTGTGAAGAAGGCCTGATCGACACGGCCCATTCCATTCAGATCGGCATCCGGGGTTCTCAGTATGGACCGGAGGATGTTCAAGGATCCATTGACCTTGGATTTGAAGTGGTCACTGCCAATGAAATGCATGAAATCGGCATGAAGGAAGTAGGCAGGAGAATTCGTGAGCGGGCAAAGGACGCCAAGGTCTTCTTTACCTTTGATATTGACTTTGTTGATCCAGCCTATGCACCGGGTACCGGAACCATTGAAGTGGGTGGATTCACCGGTTATGAAACCATGCAGCTGATCCGGGAAATGAAGGACCTGAATTTCGTGGCTGCCGATTTTGTGGAAGTTCTGCCCGGAATCGATCCGGCAGGGGTAACCTCCTATATGGCTGCCAATGTCATGCATGAGTTCATCTCCGCCCTTGCCCTTCAGCGGAAGAACGGAAAACGATAAAACCATCAGCAATCAGGGCCCGGTGCAAAATGCACCGGGTCTTTTCTGACCGGTCTTTCAGTTGATAATATCAGGAATTTGTTATAGAATCAGATGAAGATAATCAGTGGGAAGAGGGGATAAAGATATGTTAAAAGGGTGGACGGACGAACCGGATGAGCTGGAACTGATCCTGGAAGCGATTCATGACGATATCCTGATTGCGGATGCCAATGGGATCATTCTGAAAATGAGCAAAAGCTTCGAGACCATGTACGGAGTCAAACGGGAGGATACCATTGGGAAAACCGTTTTTGAAATGGAAGAGCGGGGAATATTCAAACCGTCTATCACGGCAATTGTCCTCAATACCGGGGAAAAGACCACTATGCGCCAGAAGAACAGCCTGGGTCGGGACATCGTGGTGTCCGCAGTGCCTATTTTGGACGGGGATGGGAAAATATTAAAGGTTATCAGCTTTTCCAGAGATGTTACGGATTATCTGGCCATGCAGGAACAATATCACCAAATGGAGAGAAAAATCCAGCAATATTCTGCAGAGCTTCAGGAACTGCGGACTAAAGTCCGCAGAAAAGGAGATATTGTTGCCGAATCCCCTTCCATGAAGTTCTTGATGAATCTGGCGGATAAAGTTGCTTCCTATGATACCAACGTGCTGATTGCCGGGGAGTCGGGAGTAGGGAAAAGCATGCTGGCCAAATACCTCCATCAAACCGGCAGCCGATGCCAGGAGGCTTTTGTGGAAATCAACTGCGGAGCAATCCCGGAAAATCTGATGGAATCAGAACTTTTTGGTTATGAGGCCGGTGCCTTTACAGGTGCCGGAAAAACCGGCAAGGCTGGTTTGATAGAAGTTGCTGATAAGGGGACTTTATTTCTCGATGAAATATCGGAAATGCCTCTGAATCTACAGGTCAAACTGCTGAAGGTGCTGCAGGATAAGAGCTTTATGAGGGTAGGAGGTACGAAACTGATTCATTCTGATTTCAGACTGATTTCGGCATCCAACAGGAACTTGAGGCAGGCCGTGGAAAGAGGAGCTTTCCGGGAGGATCTTTTTTACCGAATCAATGTCATAAACCTGGAAATCCCTCCCTTAAGAAACCGGCAGGAGGATCTCATTCATTTGATTGCCCGGTTCATGGAACAGTTCAACGACCGATACCAGGAAAATAAAAGGCTGTCTCCCCAGGTATACAAGCACCTGCTCAATTATCGATGGCCGGGTAATGTCCGGGAATTGGAAAATATCATCGAAAGGATCATCATTACCAGCAACGGGATGGAGATTGCCGAAGGAGCCTTGCCGGAATACCTTCTGAAAACCACGGGAGAGGTGGAACCTGAGTTTTTTCGGGAAGAACCGGAGTCTTCTGAACCAGCCTTGTCTGATTCGGTCCGAAACCTGGAAAAAGAGCAGGTCATAAGGGCTTATGAGAAGCACGGAACCACTACTGGAGTGGCTCGGGAGCTGGGCATCAGCCAGCCTACTGCATACCGGAAGGTGAAAAAATACATTGGAATCAAGAAGAAATAAACAAAAACCGCAGCCCCGAGGGATGCGGTTTGTTATTACCTCTTTCACAGATTAAATTTACTTCAGGAGGCTCTTCCCTGTCATTTCCGAAGGGATGGGCAAATCCATCATTGTCAGGAGGGTAGGAGCCAGGTCAGCAAGGATTCCCCCTTCGGCCAGTTCCTTTGGTTCATTGGAAATGAATACCAGAGGCACCGGATTGGTGGAATGGGCGGTCTGAACAGCTCCGGTTTCATCCAGCATGGCCTCCGCATTGCCGTGATCAGCGGTAAGAAGAATCTGCCCTCCTTTAGCCAGGACGGCATCCGTGATTTTTCCCACACAGGAATCGATGGTTTCGATGGCCGCAACCGCAGCTTCCATGATACCGGTATGGCCTACCATATCCGGGTTAGCGAAATTCAGAATGATTACATCATATCGGTCCCCTGCTATCTGCTCCAGAACCCGGTCTGTCACCCCATAGGCACTCATTTCCGGCTGAAGATCATAGGTAGCCACCTTGGGAGAATCCACCAGGATCCGGTCTTCTCCGGGATTGGGAGCCTCGACCCCTCCATTGAAGAAAAAGGTCACATGGGCGTACTTTTCTGTTTCGGCAATCCGAAGCTGCTTGAGTCCCAACTCAGCGATGTACTGTCCAAAGGTGTTTTTTAAATTTTGGGGCAGGTAGGCAACGTGGACGTTGGGCATGGTTTTATCGTATTGGGTCATACAGGCATAATAAAGGTCCTGTGGCATCTTTTCCCTTTGGAAGCCCGAAAACTCCGGGTCTACAAAGGTGCGGGTAATTTCCCTGGCCCGGTCCGGACGGAAGTTAAACATGATAACAGCATCGCCGTCCTGAATCATTCCGTCGCTGTTCACGATGGTGGGCCTTACAAATTCGTCGTTTTCACCCCGACCATAGGCATTTTCTACGGCGGCTACGGCAGAATCGGCATATTCACCGATTCCGGAGGTCATGGCCTGATAGGCCAGAGTCACCCGCTCCCATCGGTTATCCCGATCCATGCTGTAATAGCGGCCGGATATGGTGGCAATGCTGCCAACGCCAATTTGTTTCATCGTTTCTTCGCATTGAATCACGTACTGGACTGCGCACCTGGGAGGCACATCCCGGCCATCCAGAAACCCGTGAACAAAGACTTTTTCCAATCCTTTCCGGGCGGCCATGCCGATCAGAGCCAGCAAATGCTCGATATGACTGTGGACTCCTCCGTCGGACAGAAGACCCAGCAGGTGGAGGGAAGAACCCTTGGACAAAGCATGATCCATGGCCTCGTTCAGAACCGGATTTTCAAAGAAATCTCCATCCTTAACGGACTTGGTTATTTTGGTCAATTCCTGATAAACGATACGTCCGGCGCCGATATTCAGATGGCCCACTTCGGAATTGCCCATCTGTCCCTCGGGTAGTCCCACCTGCAGACCGCTGGCCCCAATGGTGGTATGGGGATAGGTGGCGAAAATACGGTCCAGGTTGGGTTTATTTGCTGCGGCGATGGCGTTGCCGGCCTGTTGGCCGGACACCCCGTAGCCATCCATGATCAGCAGCATGGTGGGTTTTGGAAAATTTTTCATATGGTACCTCATTTCTAATCTCAAATCTCAAATATCATTTACTTATACCCCGAATGACCCTGGATAATTATATCAAAAAAAGCGGATAAAACCTATACGGCAGAAGGGTTTTTTTGGTATAATAAACTTTAAGGCAGAAAAATATCGCAAACCATAAAGGGAGATTGAAATAGATGAGCAAAAAGACTTTTTTGAGAGGAGCCGCCATCCTGGGCATTGCCGGGCTGATGGTTCAGGTAATGGGTGCCGTGTTCCGGATTCCTCTGGGTAATATCATCGGGGACGAGGGAATGGGCTATTATCAGACCGCGTATCCAATTTATGTCTTTTTACTGGTGTT
The DNA here is from genome assembly GCA_047637815.1 of Anaerovoracaceae bacterium. GTDB lineage: Bacteria > Bacillota > Clostridia > Peptostreptococcales > Anaerovoracaceae > UBA5559. The sequence continues at coordinate 39,434 of JBLJBD010000058.1, read as the reverse complement.
TTCCACCAATGGGGCACCGGCAGCCATATCCAAAATGACGTCGGAGAGGATAGCCAAAGGAGCTTACGGAGAAGCCCACCGGGTATTTCGCCTGTCTTTCATTCTAATGGGCGTACTGGGCATCCTGGCAGCAGCCCTCTTCTTTTTCGGGGCGGAGCCCATGGTGGAGCTTTTGGGAAATCCGGGAGCAAAATATGCTATGATGGCCATCGCGCCAGCCCTGCTTTTTGTCCCCTTGATGTCGGTTTATCGCGGATATTTCCAGGGGATGCAGCAGATGGGTCCTACAGCGGTTTCCCAGTTGGGGGAACAGGCAGCCAGAGTGGCCATCGGCCTCTCATTAGCCATCCTTCTGATTCCTGAAGGCCTGGAGGCAGCAGCAGCCGGAGCGACCTTCGGTACCAGTGTCGGGCCTATTTTAGGAGTACTGATCCTGGCGGTGATTTACAACCGCAGGCGCAGGGAGATTCTGACCGGAATCGAAGAAAAGGGAATCCCAGCCCATCGGGAAAGCTCTGCAAAAATCCTCAAGACCCTGGCTTGGATTGCCGTTCCCATCACCATTGGGGTTTCCATCCTTCCCATCATGAATATCGTGGATGTCCTTGTGGTCATGACCCGTATGCAGGCTACCGGATTCAGCCCGGAAGAGGCGAATGCCCTCTATGGTCAGCTGACCGGTATGGCGGGCCCGGTCATTAATCTTCCCATGGCCCTGGCCCTTAGCATGGCCCTGAGCATGGTACCCGCCATTGCGGCGGCCAACAGCATCGGAGACCGGGATTTCCTGGAAGTCAATATCAAATTGGGACTACGGACGGCCATGATCATCGGCGTACCCTGCAGTTTCGGTCTGATGGCCCTTTCTGAGCCCATCATGACCCTTTTGTACCCCTTGCAGGAGGCCAGTGCAGTCAGTGCATCCAGAAGCCTGTTCCTGCTGGCGACAGGAGTTATTTTCCTCTGCATTGCCCAAGCCATGGCCGGGATTCTGCAGGGACTTGGCCATCCCGGAGTAGCGGTCTACGGACTCCTTGCCGGATTGGTGGTTAAAACCATCTCAACCTACATCCTGACCGGCATGCCCTCCCTGAACATAGAAGGTGCTGCTATCGGCAGTTCCCTGGGGTTCGCAGCTATCGGGCTTTTTAATCTTTTCGCGGTACGAAAATTGACTGGTATCCGTTTCGATCAGAAGTTATCCGTTTGGAAACCTTTAGCTGCCGGAGCAATGATGTTCCTTCTGGTAGTGGCTTTATATAACGTAACGGCAGGGATCCTGGGCAACAGCATCTCCACCCTTCTGGCAGTAGGAGCCGGAGCAACGGTTTATGGAATCCTGCTGATCCGGATCCGGGCCATCAGCCCCCACGAAATCCGACTGCTTCCCAAGGGAGAAAAACTGGAACGATTATTGATAAAACTCCGGCTGATTCGGGAGGATCGAAAATGAAATGGACGGAAAGACAACAGAAGGCCATCTCAGAAAGAAATAAGACTCTGCTTGTGGCAGCTGCTGCCGGATCCGGGAAAACGGCGGTTCTGGTGGAACGGATCAAAGAATTGATCATCAACGATCGGGTTCCTGTGGAATCCCTGCTGGTCGTTACTTTTACCAATGCTGCAGCAGCAGAAATGAAGGAAAAGATTACCCGCAGCCTCATCCGGGAACTGGAAGAAGGGGGCGGAGAGGACCCGGCCTTTCTGAGACTACAGCTTAATCAGCTCTATAAAGCAAATATCAGTACCTTCCATTCCTTCGCTCTGGAGGTTATTCGGAGGTACTTTTACATACTGCCCATCGAACCGGGATTTCGGATCTGTGATGAGGCGGAAAGCATCCTGCTGAAAGCGGAATCCATGGAGGAACTATTTGAAAGGAAATTCCAGGAAGAGGATTCAGAATTCCTGGATTTTCTCAATCGCTATGCGGGAGGGAAAACAGAAGCTGGGGTTAAGGCCATGATCGATAAAGCCTATACAGCTGTCATGAGCATACCCGACTCCTTTGAATGGCTTGATTCCGGTATTGAAAAGCTGCGAATCGAACCGACAGGATTCCAAAGCAGCCTTCTGGCAGAAGAAATCCGACGAAGTATGGACCGATCCATGGACCTGGCAGTCCGGTCCTTCAGCCGGGTCTGCGACATCCTGGAAGAAGCCGGAATCCCGGAACTGCATCTTAAGGCAGAAGAAGATCGACGGATGATCCGGGAGCTGAAGGACAGAATGAAAGAACTGGACCTTCAGGTAGCACTGGCTCTGACGGAGGAAATAAGTTATCAGCGGTTTGCTGCAAAAAAAGAAAATAAAGAAATCTTCGAGGAAATAAAACCCAGGGTGGACAAGATTCGGAATCGTGGGAAGGAATATGTGAAAGCAGTCCGGAAAATCACGGGAGGCAGAACCCTGGAGGACCATTTGAAGGACATTCAGGAAACCCATCCCATGACCAGGGTTTTACGGGATTTGATGATTCAGTTTCATGAGATCTTTCAGGAGAAAAAAAGAGAAAAAAACCTCCTGGATTTCAGCGATATTGAGCATTTTGCCCTGCAAATACTCAGGAATGATCAGGCTGCTGAAGAATACCGGAGCCGTTTCCGCTATATTTTCATCGATGAATACCAGGATAGCAATCTGCTGCAGGAAGCACTGATCAGTCGCATTCAGCAGGGAGACAACCTCTTTATGGTAGGGGATGTCAAGCAGAGCATCTACAAATTCCGACTGGCAGAGCCGGAAATATTTTTGGAAAAATATCATCGGTTTCGGAAAGGGATGGACCCCGGGCAAGAGGTAATTGATCTTAACCAGAATTTCCGGAGCAAGGGAAATGTCATCCGCTCTGTCAATCAGGTTTTTTCCCGGATCATGGAGGGCTATGATGAGGAAGCAGCTCTGTATCAGGGGGTTCCTTACGAGGGAGAGCTGGATCATCCTGCTGAACTCCACATCCTGGATGAACACCTGGAGGAGGAGGAGGAGGAACTGCCGGAAGAACTGGAAGAATTGAAGCGAGCGGAGCTGGAAGCTCACGTAGCTGCCCGACTGATTCGGGAGCAAATCGGCAAGCCCATTTATGATTACCGGAAGGATCAGGAGCGGATAATCGGAAAGAAAGATATCGTCATTCTGATGCGGGCAACCCGGAATTATGCGGATAAATTCCGTCAGGTGCTGATTCAGGAAAATCTTCCGGCCCATGTGGAGGATGGGGATGGATATTTTGACACCATTGAGATTGGGCAGATGATGAATTTGCTTCGGGTCATTGATAACAAAAGGCAGGATGTTCCGCTGATTTCTGTTCTTCATTCCCCGATTTTCCGTTTTACGTTAAGCGATCTGGCAGAAATCCGGATTCGGCGGAAGAGAGGGAGCTTTTTTGAAGCCTTGGAGGGATTTCTGGAAGACGGGGATCCAACTCCACTCCGGGAGAAAGGAGAAAAGGCTCTCCGAATGATTGCGGGCTGGCAAAAGCTGTCCCGGTCCATGGCCTTGGATGAATTCGTCTGGAAACTGATGAAGGAAACGGGCTATTATCTCTATGCAGGTGCCTTGCCGGGAGGAACTCAGAGACAGGCGAACCTTCGCCTCCTGGTGGATCGTTGTGTTCAGTTCCGCCAGGGAAGCGGGAAGGGTTTGTACAATTTCATCCGATACATCGATGCCATCCGGGATAAAAAAGTCCGAACCGGGCAGATCAGCCTGGTTTCTGAAAACGATGATGTGATTCGGATCATGACCATCCACAAGAGCAAGGGATTGGAATTTCCGGTGGTTCTGGTGGCCGGCCTGGGCAAGAAATTTCGCCTGTCCGGTGAGTCTTCCCATATGGACATTCACAAGGATCTTGGAATTTCTTTAAGCTTAGTGGACCAGAACCGAAAGTATTTCCGCAAGACACTGATTCAGACCATGATTCGGCGGAAGGAACGAATGACGGACATGGAGGAAGAAATCCGAATCCTTTATGTGGCTTTTACGAGAGCCATGGATAAGCTGATTCTTCTGGGCACGGTTGCGGATCTGGAAAAAACCAGAGAAAAGGTGGATTCCCTGGAAGCCGGAGACCTGACGGCAGCCTCCTCCTACCTGGAAATTCTGTTGCCGGCATTGGTGGATAGTTCTATTAAGCCGGTTTACCACCGGATTCAGGAAATTACCCCCCTGTCCGCTAAGACCAATCCTCATGTGGATGATATCCGAAGGATTCTTCAGGGAAGGGAAACGGTACCGGAGCACGACAGCCAATCTAAAGTGGGGTCCCTGTATCGGAAGATAGACAGTAGGCTGAGCTATCGATACCCCTACGAGGAAGCGGTCAGCCAGAAAACAAAAGTAACGGTGACGGAACTGAACCAGAAGGCCCTGTCTCTCAGGGGCACTAGAAGCGGACGGGAACCTTTGAAGGCGCCCCTCTTCGAATTGGGTCAGCGGGAGCTTACTCCAACAGAAAAGGGAACGCTGATCCACGATTTTATGATGCGCCTGGATTTCAGGCAGGCAGCTCGTCATTATGAGGAAGGACCCACCGAAAGTCTGGGACGATATCTGGATCAACAGCTGGACTGGGTGGAAGAACGGCAGATCATCACAAGAGAAGAACGAGACTTGATACCAAAAGAAAAAATTCTGAGATTCTTCCAGTCCCCGATCGGTCAACGAGCTCTTCGTTCTCCCGATTTGCAGAAGGAAAGGCCTTTTACCCTACTTCGATCTATCAATGGGGAAGATGTACTGGTCCAGGGAATCATTGACTGCTATTTTCGGGAAGGGGATCAGCTGGTCCTGCTGGATTACAAGACCAACGTAGTCCGTAATCCGGAAAACCCCTTGGAGCTGGCCTCCATCGGAGAACAATATCGGGAGCAGCTTGCCGTGTACCGGGAAGCCCTGGAAGAAAGCACAGGCAGGAAGGTCAAAGAGAGCTTTCTGTACCTCTTCGGTGCTGACAGGGAACTGCAGGTCGAGTGAACGATCATAAGGGAATATCCATTATGAAATAGAAACAGGGTGCCCATCGGGCACCCTGAATTTTTGATTATTTTGTGATGAACGTTGGGGTATTTTTTATACAACTCCCTGGGCCATCATAGCTTCGGCGATCTTCTTGAATCCAGCGATATTAGCACCAGCAATCAGATTGTAGCCAAGGCCGTATTCTTTAGCAGCAGCAGCAGCGCTGTCATGAATGTTGACCATGATGGTCTTCAGCTGTGCATGAACCTGTTCGGGGGAGAATACGGTATGTCCGGCATTCTGTCCCATTTCGATGCAGGAGCAGGCAACACCACCAGCATTGGCAGCTTTGCAAGGTCCGATAATAACGCCATTTTCCATCAGGTAATCAAGAGCCTCGTTTGTGGTAGGCATGTTAGCGCCTTCGCAAAGGAACTTAGCTCCATTGGCAACCATGTTCTTAGCATCTTCAATACGAATATCGTTCTGCATAGCGCAGGGGATATATAAGTCAGCCTTAACTTCCCAAGGCTTCTTGCCGGCAAAGAACTTAGCTCCGGGGAATTTGTCAGCATAAGGTGCGCAGATATTTTTACCGCTGTTTCGAAGATCAAGCAGGTAAGCAATCTTTTCATCGGTATCGATTCCGGCTTCATCCAGGATGTATCCATCCGGTCCGGAGATGGTGATGACCTTAGCGCCCAGTTCCTGCAGCTTCAGTGCAGTACCCCAGGTAACGTTTCCGAAACCGGACAGGGCAACTGTTTTGCCTTCCATTTTTTCGCCGTTTGCCTGCAGCATGCAGTCTGCAAAGTATACGATTCCGAATCCGGTTGCCTCGGATCTTCCGTTTAATCCACCGTAAGGAATGGCTTTTCCAGTAACGGATTCATTGTACTGGTTGGCAAGTCTCTTGTACTGACCAAACAGATAACCGATTTCTCTTGCTCCGACTCCCAGGTCGCCAGCAGGGCTGTCCGTCATGGGTCCGATGTGTCGATATAATTCAGTCATGAAAGCCTGGCAGAAACGCATAACTTCTGCGTCGGACTTTCCGTTTGGATCAAAGTCCGCTCCACCCTTGCCTCCGCCGATGGGAAGACCAGTAAGGGAATTTTTGAAAATCTGCTCGAAAGCTAAGAATTTCATGATGCTGGGGTTTACGCTCGGTGCAAATCGAAGTCCGCCTTTGTAAGGCCCGATTGCGCTGTTGAACTGATATCGATAGCCTCGGTTAACCTGTACTTTTCCAGCGTCGTCAACCCAGGATACTCTGAATGAAATTGCTCTTTCCGGTTCGATCAGTCTTTCGATCAGGCCAGCTTCCACATATTCAGGGTGCTTTTCAAGGACTGGCTCCAGAGAATGCAGAACTTCTTCTATAGTTTGATGGAATTCTGATTCACCAGGGTTTCTTTTTTTTGCAATCTCAATGTATTGCTCAACGATATTTGCCATTTTTCTCTCCTCTTTTAATTATATTGATTTGATTAAAATAAAGTGGATTACCTCATGTCAAATATAGCACTTTGTAAAATTTTAGTCAATATCAATCAACCTTAAAAGTGGCTAAAATGCGAAGTTGCAATATTCTGAAAAAGGTTGCTATTTGCCGAATTCGGCCACAAATTCATCGTAGGTGCAGACCTTGTCCACCATATGACCGTCCTCATAGATTTCCATGATCCGGTTAGCCGTAGTCTGGATGAATTCATGGTCATGGGAAGCGAAAAGGAGGATTCCCTTGAACTCGATCAGCCCGTCATTAAGGGCGGTGATGGATTCCAGATCCAGATGATTGGTAGGCTGATCCAGAATCAGCACGTTGGATCCGAAAAGCATCATTCGGGAAAGCATGCATCGGACCCGTTCACCTCCGGAAAGCACATTTACCGGTTTGAAAACATCGTCACCTGAAAAGAGCATCTTACCCAGGAAGCCCCGCATGAAAGTCTCTGTGGTCTCTTCGGTATACTGGCCCAGCCACTTGATCAGATCCAGTTGGCAGCCTTCAAAGAAAATATTATTTTCTCTGGGGAAATAAGAGCGGGAAGTACTGATCCCCCATTTGAAGGAGCCTTCGTCCGGTTCCATTTCCTCCATCAGGATTTTGAAGAGGGTGGTGTTGGCGATTTCATTTTCTCCGACAAAGGCGATCTTATCATCCTTGTTGACCCGGAAGCTGATGTTATCCAGGATTTTAACTCCATCAATAGTTTTGGAAAGATTTTCAACCGTTAATATTTCTTTCCCCACTTCCCGATCCGGTTTGAAACCTACATAAGGATATCTTCTGGAGGAGGAAGGCAGTTCATCCACCGTCAGCTTGTCCAGGAGCTTTCTTCGGGAAGTAGCCTGTTTGGATTTGCTCTTGTTGGCGGAGAAACGCTGAATAAAGCTTTGAAGTTCTTTTATTTTATCTTCACTTTTCTTGTTCTGGTCTTTGATCATCCGCTGAATCAGCTGACTGGATTCATACCAGAACTCGTAGTTGCCCACGTACATTTTAATTTTCCCGTAATCCACATCCACGATGCTGGTACAGACCGTATTGAGGAAGTGACGGTCATGGGAAACGACAATGGTGGTACCTTCATAGTCCATGAGGAAATCCTCCAGCCAGTTGATGGCCAGGATGTCCAGACCGTTGGTTGGCTCGTCCAGCAGGATGATTTCCGGTTTTCCGAATAGAGCCTGAGCCAGCAGGACCTTGACCTTTTCTTTTTCCGTCAGGGACGACATTTGGCTCCAGAGGATATCCTGACTGAGGCCCAGCCCCTGAATCAGACGGCTGGCGTCGGATTCCGCTTCCCAACCTCCTAGTTCAGCAAATTCACCTTCCAGCTCAGAGGCCCGGATTCCGTCTTCGTTGCTGAAATCCTCCTTGGCATAGAGGCCATCTTTCTCCTTCATGATGTCATAGAGCAGTTTGTTGCCCTGAATGATGGTATCCAGAACGGTAAATTCATCAAAAGCGTAATGGTCCTGTTTCAGGACGGACATCCGCATATTCTTGCCGATCGCCACTTCTCCGGTGGTAGGGTCCAGCTCACCCGACAATATCTTCAAAAAGGTGGACTTGCCTGCGCCGTTGGCTCCGATGATGCCATAGCAGTTGCCCGGCACGAACTTCAGGTTTACGTCTTTAAACAGGGTGGTGCCGCTGAAATTCATGCTTACGTTATTAACAGTGATCATTGTAGCTCCTTACTTTTTACCTTTATCCATAAATTAAACTTCTTTAAAATTAAACTTCTTTCGTCCTTCGGCATAGTCTGCCACGATGTGGCCATTGCCAGTCAGTTTGTACTTATAGGTTACCAGACCTTCCAACCCTACCGGTCCCCTGGCATGGAGTTTCCCGGTACTGATCCCTACCTCGGCGCCGAAGCCGTAACGGAATCCGTCGGCAAACCGGGTGGAACAGTTCTGATAGGCATTGGCCGAATCCACCAGGGTCATAAAGGTGTCGGCAGACCGCTGATCTTCGGTAACAATGCAGTCCGTATGGTGGGAGCCATACCGGTTGATATGGTCAATGGCTTCTTCCAGGCTGTCCACGATGCGGATAGCCAGAATATAATCCAGATACTCGGTCTTGTAGTCTTTTTCAGTAGCAGGATTGCAGGGGATGATCTTCATGGTATCCGGACATCCCCTAAGCTCGACGCTTCCGGTATAACTGCTGTCCACCAGAGCAGGGAGCAGTTCGCCAGCCACATCCCGGTGGACCAGAAGGGTTTCCAGGGTATTGCAGGCGGTCACATACTGAACTTTGGAATCCATGATGACCGGCAGGGCTTTGTCCGGATCGGCATCTTTATCAATGTATACATGGCAGACACCGTCGGCATGGCCCATAACCGGGATTCGGGAGTGCTCCATGATATACTGAACGAATTGATTGGATCCCCGGGGAATCAGCAGATCGATGGATTCATCGCAATGAAGCAGTTCGTCGATCGCCTCCCGGCTCTCCACCAGGGTCATAAATCCAGCGGGCAGGCCTGCCTTGATTCCGGCTTCGTAAATAATGTCAAAAAGAGCCCGATTGGTTTTAGCGGCTTCCCGGCCCCCCTTCAGGATGGAACAGTTGCCGCTTTTGATGCACAGGGAAGAAATCTGTACCAGTGCATCCGGCCGGGATTCAAAAATGACGCCGATGACACCGATGGGGCAGGTTTCCCGCTTGAGAACCAATCCCTGATCCAGTTCCCGATGAAGCTGGACCCGGAACAGAGGATCCGGAAGGCCGATCAGGCTTTCCAATCCCTGAATCACATCATCCAGTTTGTGGTGATCAAAGACCAGTCGGTTGATGATGGGCTGGGGTTCCTGATTCCGAATGGCACGGTCCAGATCCTCCTGATTGGCGGCAAAAATCTTTTCCCGCTGGTCAGAGAGGCTGTCCCGGATATCCGCCAGTGCCTGATTTCGAAGGGAGAGGGGCAGGCTGGACATCTGATAACTGTCCAATTTTATCTGGCGGGTAAGTTCCTTATAGTTCATCGTTCAAATCCTCCTTTTCTCTGGGCCGCTTCTGGAAGCTTTCGATTGGCTCAGGACCCTGTACGGCAGTTCGTTTGATATACATGGAACCATCTTTTTTTGTATCGGCTCCCCAGTTGACCAGAATGATCTGATCGTATAGAATCTCCAGGCAGTTGATTCCCCGGGGGTGCATACAGCAGCCGCAGTTGAAGTAGGCTTCTTCTCCGGCTCTGGGAAATTTAGGTCTGTGAGTGTGCCCACAAATTATCATTGTATCATGATCCTGGTTCCATTTGGTATAATTTTTTTCGACCTTATGCCTTTTTCGACGGCTTTTAGCCGGGCTGGCCGCATATTTGACCCCCACCAGGTGCATGAAGCGCCATAAAAATCGAATCAGGACGTAGGAGATTCCGGCCAGATGGTCATTGAGCAGATCTCCCTGGTGGCCGTGGACCACGAAGACTTCCTGTCCGGTCTTCCGGTGGGTCAGGATCAGGGCTTCGTGGACGTCGATACCGGGGAAGAGTTCCACCGTTTCATTCTGGTATTCGTCGAAGACCTGGTAAAGGTCTTTTTCTACGTGATGCTTCTTTCGGTACTTCATGTTGTGATTGCCGAAAAGCATCAGCATCCGTCCCGAATCAAAAAAGCTTTTAAGCAGATCAAAGGTTTTGGCATGAGCGCTTCGGATATGCTCAAAATTGGCGTGCTCCCAGAGCTCGTCCCCGTCACCGACTTCCACGTAGGTGAAGTCATTTTCATAATAATAATTCAGTGCATGATTGAAAATGTGCTTGTTCCTCCCAAATTCGTCGGAAAGGCTGTCATCTCCCCGGTGATGATCGCTGAAGAAGACAAACTTAGACTTTTCGTCGAAGGGGACGGGAAAGGCATCTGCAAAAACCTGATCCAGTCGTGTTTTGGTTCTCATGATATCTGACCTCCGATGGTTTTGAGAAACAGTTGAATGAAGTGATGGAGTTCCTGATAACGGATTTCCCTGTCATCCTGCAGGATCAGGAATCCATCCTGCAGAGAAGGGTATTTTTCCAGAGGGGCAAGCTCCTTCAGGTATTTCGCCGCATCCACCACCGTGAATTCCCCAATTCTGAAGAGGGGCAGGGACAGTCGAAAATCCCCTTCATTACGGTCAAAGGCGGCCCGATAGCCGGCTTGGACGGTACCAAAGGAGTGAAATTCCACCGGCTGGTGCCGTTGGACACCGGAGACACTCAGTTCCCGATTTCCCAGGCTGACGGATCGAATCAGCAGACCGGTTCCCTTTACGGGAGCATTGGCAAGGGGAAAGCCCATTTGGTGCATCGCCTTTTGGAAATTGACCTTTTCGATGATGGGGAGCAGCCGGGCAAGCTGATGGATGTCATCCCGATTGTGAAGAAGGATTTTTTCTCTGGTCTCCGGATTTTTCGTCCGCAAATAGCTGAAATAGAGTTCGACGCTTTCCCTGCCTGAAATCTCATCCTGGCGGTCACTGAATAGGCCCAGAAAATTTTCGATGGTTTTCTGCTTCAGGTCCGGAAGGAAACGGCGGAGATTGGAATGGCCGTTCAGGATCATGTAGAGATCCAGATTGTAGGGCAGATCCCGGGGAATGGTCAGCCGATGATGTTCTGCCCGCTTCAGGAGAAATGGCAGGTCAAAAGACTGGCCATTATAGGTAATGATCACATCAAAGTCGGTCAGCCTTCTGAGAAAATCCGTCAGCAGCTCTGGTTCCATGGCAGGGTCTTCGGTAAAGTACTGCTCGGAAGTACTGTCGGGAATGGAAATAAGCCCTCCCAGAATAAAAGCGGTGCTGAGGGGGTTCAATCCGGTGGTTTCAATGTCGGCGACAGCAATCCGGCTTTCCCCGAAATACTGGTTAAAAAGCCGGGAATGATAAAATTCCTCCTGGTAGGAGGCAATGATTCGTGAAATCATAGAGATACCTCTCGGTTTGTTTTATACCCATTATAGCAAAAAAAACCAAAAAACAAAACAGACCGCAGGGGAGCAGTCCATTTTGTTCAAAAGGGGTATTTTGGGATTAGAGATTAATGAGGTTATCAGGGGGATAACCACGAGACCATTATAACCAATAATTTTATCTATTTCAAGTATGATTATGAAAATTTTTTAGGGAAATTAGTAGTCATAATATATTGAAAATAGCCGCATTTTTGGAGTATAATGATTAATCGGGTATTATCACGCCCCTGAAAGGAATTAAAAAATGAGCAAACTCAGTCAGATCATCGGAAGCAGCAGAAAGATCGTCATCAAGATTGGCAGCAATGTTCTGTCAACCGAGACAGGAACGGTCAACAACCAGTTGCTTCACAATATCGTGGAACAGGCCTGTGAGCTGATGAAGCTGGGCAAGCAGGTCATCATCGTGTCTTCCGGCGCCGGGATCTGCGGTGTAGGAGCCATCAATAAATGGGAACGGCGGGGAGACATCAATTATAAGCAGGCACTATGCGCTATCGGTCAGGTGGAACTGATGATGGCTTACAAAGAATACTTTGCAGATTTTGACGTCCATGTGGCTCAGATGCTGCTGACCCGGGAGGATTTCAATGACCCCACCCGGACCCTGAATATTCGGAACACCCTGTTTACCCTGGTGGACGAAGGGGTGGTCCCCATTATTAATGAAAACGATTCGGTCAGCGTGGAAGAAATTAAAATCGGAGATAACGATACCCTCAGTGCCCTGGCGGCCAACCTGTGGAATGCAGACCTGCTGGTACTGCTCAGCGATATCGACGGATTATACGACAAAGACCCCAAGTCCAACGGGGATGCCCGGCTGATCGAGGAGATTCACGGAGTGGATCGGCTTCTGGAGGAAATCGATGTCCGGGGTACCAGCAGTTTTGGGACCGGTGGCATCGTGACGAAGATCGAGGCAGCAAGAAAGGTGAATTCCTACGGGATTCCCATGATTCTGCTGAATGGAAAAAAGATGAACATCCTGCTGGACGGGATGAGAGAAAAGGAAACCGGAACGGTTTTTTTAGGAAAGTGAGCGAAGGATGAACATAGGCTTTATTGGAGCAGGAAACATGGGAGGTGCCATACTGAGAGGCTGCCTGGCAGGAGGAGAGCTCCGGCCGGAACAGGTCTATGTGACGGATCCGGATCAGGATAAACTGAAAAAACTCCGGGAAGAGCTGGGCATCAGTCCCTGCGGGGATATCCGGGAACTGACCCGGAAAGCCGACCTGATATTTGTTGGGGTGAAGCCGGGGAGTTTTGATCAGGTTCTGCCGGAAATGGCGGAATGGATGACTTCGGATAAACTGATTGTTTCTATGGCGGCAGGCATCAGTATCGGCTACATCAGCCGTTTTCTGGGGGAGGATATTCCCGTCATCCGGATCATGCCCAATACCCCGGCCATGGTGGGAGAAGGGATGACAGCCGTATGCCGAAATGAAAAGGTTAGCGAAGAAGCTTTTTCCAGGGCTTTTCGCATTTTGGAATCCATCGGAAGAGCCTGTGAAGTGGAAGAAGAGCAGATCCATACGGTCATCGGTGTTTCCGGCAGCAGCCCCGCCTATACCTATATGTACATCGATGCTCTGGCAAAAGCAGCAGAAGCCGGTGGGCTCAGCAGAGAAAACAGCCTTCTTTTTGCCGCTCAGGCTGTGCTGGGAGCTGCTAAAATGGTGCTGGAAACCGGCATCGACCCGGAGCAGCTGAGGATTAATGTCTGTTCCCCGGGAGGAACCACCATCGAAGCGGTGAAAAAACTCCAGGAAAATGGATTTGAAGAAAAGGTGATGGAAGGCTTTCGGGCTGCCGCAGAGAAATCCCGTCAAATGGAGAAAAAATGATATTTAAGGAAGAAACCATTGAAAGCCAGTATCTATATAAAGGAAAGATTCTGAACCTGAGGAAGGATCTGGTCCATTCTGCAGATGGAGGCGTCACCCATCGGGAAATCGTGGAGCATCGGGGGGGTGTCGGCCTGGCAGCTCTTACCGACGATGGGAAGATGGTGCTGGTTCGCCAGTATCGGAAAGCCCTATCCCGGGATATTCTGGAAATCCCTGCAGGGAAGCTGGAAGAAGGAGAGGAACCCTCATGGACAGCTGCCCGGGAACTCAAGGAAGAAACCGGATATACGGCCGGATCCATGGAATTTCTGGGGCGGTTCTATCCTTCCGTGGGTTATACAACGGAATGCATACACCTGTTCCTATGCAGAAATCTGACTCCTGGTGAGCCGGAACCGGACGACACGGAGTCCATCGAAACAGAGGAATACCCTCTGGGGGAACTATACCAGAAGGCCCTACGGGGTGAGATCGAGGATGGAAAAACCCTGGCGGCAATCCTGATGGTAGTTGGGAGGCAGCATGAATCGATTGATGGATGACTACAAGGAATATATGGAAAAAGTGAAGGGAATGGCCCGGAACTCTACGGAGGCGTATCTCCGGGATATCCGGGAATTTCAGGCTTTTCTGGATCAGCGGGGGAGTCTTTCCCCGGAGGATATCAGTAATACGGAAATCGTAGCCTTTGTCCTGCACCTGAAGAATCTGGGGAGGAGCACGGCAACTTCTAACCGGAAGGTGGCCTCTCTGCGAGGATTTTTCTCCTTTCTACAGGAACAAGGCCGGATTTCTGCCAACCCCTGCCTTCACATCAAATCCCCCCGGGTGGAGAGAAAAGAAATCGAGTATCTGACGTTGGGAGAAGTGGATCGCCTGCTCATGCTTCCCGATACAACCGTGAAAGGTATTCGGGACCGGGCTCTGCTGGAACTGCTGTATGCTACCGGCATCCGAGTCAGTGAAGTACTGGAGGCCAATGTGGAGGACCTGAATCTTCGGGTCGGCTTCATCACTTGTACCGGCGAGTTCGGCAAGGCCAGAATCGTACCCATCGGAAGGCCGGCCCGGGCAGCGCTGGAAGAGTATCTTTACGATGCCAGGCCGAAGCTGCTCCGCTCCAAAAAAAATTCGGAAAAATCCCTCTTTGTCAATTATAACGGAGAACGGATCACTCGGCAGGGAATCTGGAAAATGCTGAAGGATTACGGCGTGAAGGCCGGTATCGACAAAGCCATTACCCCCCAGATCCTGCGGAATTCCTTTGCAGCCCACATGGTTCAGAACGGGGCGGATCTGAAGTCTCTTCAGGAACTGCTGGGCCATGAAGATGTGACCGCTACCCAGGTCTATCTCACCGTAACGAAAAACCGGATCAAGGAGGTCTATGACAAGACCCACCCCCGGGCTTGATTGCAGGAAATGATTCCGTTAAAATTAAAAAAACGGTTGATTTATTTTTTTATTTGTAATATACTGTTGTAGTTATTACGGGCGGTCCTCTGAGTATATTGGATACCATGAACGTCTTGGGAGAGAGGAGGAATAACAAGGATGAATGTAATGGATTTAATCAACGAAGAATTTGCGAAGAAGGAAGTTCCTTCCTTTGGAGTCGGTGATACCGTTAAAGTGCACATCAAGATCAAGGAAGGTACCAGAGAACGTATCCAGATTTTTGAAGGCTTTGTTCTGAAAAAGCAGAACGGCGGTCTCAACGAAACCTTTACTGTCAGAAGAATCGCATCCGGTGTCGGCGTCGAAAAGACATTCCCGATTCACTCACCGAAGATCGACAAGATCGAAGTAGTCAGAAAAGGCGATGTGAGAAGAGCTAAACTGAACTATATGCGTCAGAGAACTGGTAAAGCAGCAAGAATCAAGAGCAAAGATCAATAAACAAAAGGGAACCAGCGGGTTCCCTTGTTTTTATATCGGGGGTGACTTATGATAGAGAATATTAACTGGTACCCGGGGCACATGAAAAAGACCCGGGAAATGATCCAGGACAATTTAAAGATGGTGGATGCGGTCATTGAGGTCCTGGATGCCAGAATACCGGATTCCAGCAGGAATCCCATTCTCCATGAGATCATCGGAGAGAAAAAAAGGATCGTGATCCTGAATAAAACGGATCTGGCTGATCCTTCGGAGACCATTCGGTGGTCCCAGCGGTTTACCCGGGAGGGAAGCAGCGTGCTGGGAATGAACTGCATGATCGGAGGAGGAATCAACGACCTGATGTCCCTGCTCCTGGCAGTGCAGAAGAACAAAAATGAGGGTCAAATCCTGAAGAAAACTCTTCGGCTCATGATCGTTGGAGTTCCCAATGTGGGAAAATCCTCCCTGATCAACCGGCTGACCGGCCGGAAAAGCACCCAGGTGGGAGACCGGCCCGGGGTCACCAGGGGTAAACAGTGGCTCACGATTCAGCAGGATATGCAGCTTTTGGATACTCCGGGAATCTTATGGCCCAAGTTTGAAGATCCCAAAGCGGGGCTGAACCTGGCCTTCTGCGGGTCCATCAAGGATGAGGTCATGGACCTTCCTACCCTGGCCCTGGAACTGATCCGGGTGCTCCAGGAGGATTATCCGAAACTCTTAAAGGCCAGGTACAAGCTGGAAGAGGTATCGGAAGAGGCGCTGGAAACCATGGAACAGATCAGCCGGAACCGGGGATTCATCCTGCCGGGCAAACGAATCGACTATGAACGGACGGCCCGAACGGTGCTGGACGAATTCCGCTCCGGTCAGATTGGCCGGATCACCTTGGAGAAGGCAGATGGCGATGAAAAAAAGTGAGCGGGAAGCCCGGGAAGCCGAACGGTTTTCCCGGATGATGGAACAGGAAGAAAGGCTTAAAAAAGAAGGAATCCGATTCATTGGAGGAATGGATGAAGTTGGCAGGGGCCCTCTGGCCGGACCGGTGGTGGCGGCCTGTGTGGTGCTCCCGGAGGACTTTTACCTTCCGGGTGTGGATGATTCTAAGAAATTGTCCGAGAAAAAGAGAGAAGCTCTCTGTGAAATCATTTTGGAAAAGGCCCTCTCCTGCGGAATCGGTATTGTGGATAACGAACAGATCGATCGGATCAATATTCTGGAAGCCACCAGGGAAGCCATGTTTCTGGCCTACGAATCTGCCCGGGATCAGATGGAAGAACCGATACAGCATCTGCTTATTGACGCGCTGACCCTGGATCGGATTCCGATTCCTCAGACCGGTATCATCAAGGGAGATTCCACCAGCATTTCCATTGCATCCGCCTCCATCGTGGCTAAGGTGACCCGGGACCGGATGATGATGGACTACCACCGGCAATATCCCCATTATGCCTTTGACCGGAATAAGGGGTACGGGACGGAACTTCATTATATAGGGTTGAAGGAAAAGGGCTTTTGCCATATCCATAGAAAAACATTTATAAAACAATTTTTAACTTGAGTTTCAGTACTAAATCGTATACTATTATTTCAATAAAGTAATTCGAAACGGTGTTTCAAAATGCGAAACGAATAGGAGAAAAAAGATGGAATTTAAAAGTGATATTCAGATTGCACAGGAAGCAAAGATGGACCCCATCACTCAGGTAGCCAAGGATGCCGGAATCGATGAAAAGTATGTGGAACTGTATGGCAACCACAAAGCTAAAATCGATTACAACATTCTGAAAGACCGGAAAGATGCTAAAAATGGAAAACTGATTCTGGTCACCGCCATTACTCCTACCCCGGCCGGTGAAGGGAAGACTACCACCACCGTCGGGCTTTCCGACGGGCTGAAGGCCATCGGCAAGAAGGTGGCAGTAGCTCTTCGGGAACCTTCTCTGGGACCGGTTTTCGGTGTCAAGGGCGGTGCTGCCGGTGGTGGTTACGCTCAGGTTGTGCCGATGGAAGACATCAACCTTCATTTTACCGGTGACCTTCATGCCATCAGTGCAGCAAACAACCTGATTGCCGCTATGCTGGACAACCACATCTATCAGGGGAACAGCCTGGGAATAGATCCCCGGAAGATCACCTGGAAACGTTGCGTAGATATGAACGACCGGCAGCTTCGTTTCATCGTTGATGGATTGGGCGGAAAGGTGAACGGAACCCCCCGGGAAGACGGATATGAAATCACCGTTGCCAGTGAAATCATGGCAGTCCTCTGCCTGTCCAAAGATATCATTGACCTGAAGGAACGAATCAGCCGTATCATCCTTGGGTACACCTACGATGACAAACCGGTAACGGCGGGAGACCTGAAGGCACAAGGAGCTGCGGCTGCTCTGCTGAAGGACGCCCTGAAGCCCAACCTGGTCCAGACCCTGGAAAATACTCCGGCCTTCATCCATGGTGGTCCTTTTGCCAATATTGCCCATGGCTGCAACTCCATCATGGCCACCCGACTTGCCCTGTCCCTTTCGGATTATGTGGTAACGGAAGCAGGATTCGGAGCGGACCTGGGAGCAGAAAAATTCCTGGATATCAAATGCCGGATGGCAGGTCTGAATCCCTCTGCCGTCGTAATCGTAGCAACGGTACGGGCGCTGAAGCACCACGGAGGTGTGGCAAAGGCCGATCTGGGTCAGGAAAACCTGGCTGCCCTGGAAGCCGGCCTTCCCAATCTGCTGCAGCATGTGGAGAACATCACCAAAGTGTTCAAGCTGCCGGCTGTGGTGGCTATCAACCGATTCCCCACCGATACCGAAGCGGAACTGGCCCTGATTGAGGAAAAGTGCAGGGAGCTTGGTGTCAACGTGGCCCTCAGCGAAGTCTGGGGCAAGGGAAGTGCCGGTGGAGAAGCACTGGCTAAGGAAGTGGTTCGGCTTGCGGAGCAGGAGAACACGTTTGAATATGCCTATTCCCTGGATATGACCATCGAAGAAAAAATTGAAGCCATTGCGAAGAAGATATACCGGGCTGACGGAATCCAGTTGGCGCCACAAGCAAAAAAACAATTGGAACAGTTGGAAAAGCTTGGATTCAATAATGTGCCCATTTGTATGGCAAAAACCCAGTACAGCTTCTCGGATGAACCCAAACTGCTGGGTGCGCCGAAAAACTTTACTGTTGTGGTAAGAAACCTTAAAATATCGGCTGGGGCTGGATTTATCGTGGCATTGACCGGAGATATCATGACCATGCCCGGTCTGCCTCCGGTGCCATCTGCAGAAAAGATCGACGTGGATGCTTCCGGTAAGATCTCCGGGTTGTTCTAAGGGCTGAAAAGCAGGAAAGGATAGGGAGATGGGATTTACAAAGGAGTCTTGCGGGACTTTTGTGGAAATGCTGGCAGGCAAGGATCCGGTACCAGGGGGAGGCGGCGCTTCTGCCCTGGTGGGAGCCCTTGGTACTGCCCTGGGCAATATGGTGGGATCCCTGACCGTCGGAAAGAAAAAGTATGCCGATGTGGAAGAAGATATCCGCCGTTTGAAAACAGAAGCCGATGCACTCCAGCAGGAGCTGCTGGAGCTGGTAGACAAGGATGCTGAAGTATTTGAACCCCTGGCAAGGGCTTACGGAATGCCCAAGGAAACGGAAGATCAACAGGCAGAAAAGGACCGGGTCATGGAAGATGCTCTGAAGCTGGCCTGCTCCGTTCCTCTGGAAATCATGAAGAAATCCTGCCGGGCTATCGAACTGCAGCAGGAGTTTGCTGAAAAGGGAAGCACCCTGGCTCTAAGCGATGCGGGGGTGGGGGCCATATTCTGCAAGGCAGCCCTTCAGGGGGCCAGCCTCAATGTATTTATCAACACCGGTCTGATGAAAGATCGGGACTATGCAGATAAAACCAACCGGGAAGCAGAAGAAATGTTGGAGCATTACGGAAAGCTGGCGGACCAGGTCCATCAACTGGTGGTCAGCCGGATAAGATAAGAGGGATGGTATGGCGCAACTATTAAAAGGCAAGGAAGTTTCCGACGCTCTCACCACCAGGCTGACAGCCGATGTGGCTGGACTGAAGGAACGGGGGATTCACCCCTGTCTGGCTATTCTCCGGGTGGGAGAACGGGGGGACGATATCTCCTATGAAAAAGGAGCCATGAAGCGATGTGAGGCTGCTGGGGTCCTGGTTCGGAATCTTGTTTATCCAGAAACGATTTCCCAGAGGGAACTGTTGGAGATCATCGGTCAGATTAATCAGGATGCCGGAATTCACGGGCTGCTGCTTTTTCGGCCGCTGCCCTCCCATCTGGATGAAAATGCGGTTATGGAGGCCCTGGATCCAGCCAAAGATGTGGATGGCATCACTCCCGCATCCATGGCCGGGGTCTATGCAGGATCCGGAGTCGGATTCCCGCCTTGTACCCCCAGAGCCTGCATGGAAATCCTGGATTATTACGGCATTGACCTAACGGGCAAGAAAGTCGCCGTTATCGGCCGAAGCCTGGTAGTGGGAAAACCGGCAGCCATGATGGTGATGAAGAAAAATGGTACGGTCACCGTTTGTCACACCAAAACCCTTCATATGGAAAAAATCACGCGAGAAGCGGATGTTCTCCTGGTAGCTGCCGGAAAACCGGAGACCATCGGCAGGGATTTTGTCCGGGAAGGACAAATTGTCCTGGACGTAGGGATTCATCTTCGGGAGGACGGGTCTCTCTGTGGAGATGTGAATTTCAGTGAAGTGGAGCCGGTGGTGGGAGCTATTACCCCGGTGCCGGGAGGCGTTGGAACAGTAACCACCGGTGTGCTGGTTCTTCAGGTGGTGGAGGCTGCTGCCCGGCAGTCCAGAGGATAAGGAGTCCCGGAATGGATAAACGTCATTTGGATGAGCTGCTTCAGAAGGTTGCTTCCGGCGAGACTTCACCGGTGGATGCCTATGAAGTGCTGAAGACCCTGCCCTTTCAGGATTTGGGTTTTGTCAACATCGATCAGCATCGAAACATACGGACCGGCTATCCGGAAGCGGTATTCTGCCAGGGAAAAACCTCTGCTCAGATTGCTGAAATATTTGTCCGGCTGGCTGAAAGCAACGACAATATCATGGGTACCAGAGCCACACCTGAAAACTATGGGGCAGTTCGGGATCTGGTACCGGATGCTTTATACTATGAAGAAGCCCGGATGATCGTGGTCAACCGGGACCCTCAGCCCAAACACGACCGGACGGTGGCTGTAGTTACCGCCGGAACAGCAGATATTCCGGTAGCAGAGGAAGCTGCTGTAACGGCCATGATGCTGGGAAATCCGGTGGATCGGATCTACGACGTGGGAGTAGCCGGAATCCACCGGCTCTTTGCGAAGCTGGACCGGATCCGTCAGGCCCATGTGGTCATTGTAGTCGCCGGTATGGAGGGCGCTCTGGCCAGCGTCGTGGGAGGTCTGGTGGAAGCACCGGTCATTGCCGTTCCCACCAGCATTGGCTATGGGGCAAATCTGGGGGGCATATCGGCCCTGCTTTCCATGCTTAACAGCTGTGCCAACGGAGTTGGCATCGTTAATATTGACAACGGATTCGGAGCAGCCTATCTGGCAGCCAATATCAACCGACTCTCCCAAAGGGAGTAGTCAGACAGGATGGAACATGACCAAGCACAAACATTTGCACATCGATTGTACCCGGGGAATCAGCGGGGATATGATCCTGGCATCCCTGGTGGATCTAGGGGTCCATCCGGATAATCTGATCAGCGGCCTTTCCGGTTTCGGATGGACCGTATCTCCCGAAAGCTTCCGGAGGGAAGAACAGGATGGGACCTCCGGCTTGAATATTTATTTCGAAGCACCAGCTGTTTCCCATTCCCATGATGCTGATCATCATCATGATCAGCCCGGCGATCATTCTCACCGAAGTTTTCGGGAAATTGAGGCTATGATCCGAAAAAGCTCTCTGACCGGTGCCATTAAGGATACAGCAGTAGCCATTTATGAGGTGATTGGTGAAGCGGAGGCCAAAGTTCACGAGACGGATCTGGATCATGTCCATTTCCATGAGGTGGGGCGGGATACCGCCATCATGAATATCATCGGCGTAGCCATCTGCCTGGAAGTCCTTCAGATCGGCCGGATTACCTGTTCCGATCTCCATGACGGCACTGGATTCATTGAGTGCAGCCATGGCCGGATCCCTGTCCCCGTTCCTGCGGTTCGGGCTATGTTGGAAGGTACTTCTTACCGACTGGTTCAGGAGGAAGTGGAAACAGAGATGGTAACCCCTTCCGGACTGGGAATCCTCAAAGGAATCAAAGCCCTTCCCGTATCGGCGATCCCCGGAAAAATCCTGGCGACCGGCATCGGATTTGGAAAGAAGGATACGGGGCGTCCCCAGGGAGTCCGGGCATATCTGCTTGACAAATCGGTAAAATAAGGTACAATATTTCAATAAACAACTAAATATCCGGCGTTGAAAAAGAGGAGTAGACCAATGGTCCTGAACAGAGAAAGAAATCCGTGGCTGAGAGATTTCTGAGGGAAGCGGTGGTTGAAGGTAGCTTTGGAGCCATTTCAAAATGAGGGCTGCTCTGATTCAGAGCAGAATAAAGGTGGTACCGCGGAAATTTTCGTCCTTTAAGGCTTAAGGCCTTAAAGGATTTTTTTATGGCGAAAACCCCGATAGGAAAGGAAAAGGAATAGAGGATGGAAAAGAATCTGGCTAAAACCTACAGCCCGAAAGAATTTGAGGAAAGAATCTACGCAGAATGGGAAAAGAAAGGAGCTTTCCGGGCAGAAAGGGATCCGAAGAAAAAACCCTATACCATAGCCATGCCCCCGCCGAATATCACGGGGCAGCTTCATATGGGCCACGCCCTGGATCAGACCCTTCAGGATGTTTTGATCCGATGGCGCAGGATGCAGGGTTTCAGCGCCCTGTGGATCCCTGGCAGCGATCATGCCAGCATTGCCACGGAAGTCAAGGTGGTGGACAAGATTCGGGAGGAAGAGGGACTGACCAAGGAAGATCTGGGTCGGGAAGAATTCCTGAAGAGAGCCTGGCAGTGGAAAGAGCTGTACGGGGGCAAAATCACCGAACAAGTGCGAAAACTGGGTAACAGCTGTGACTGGAGCCGGGAACGGTTTACCATGGACGAAGGCTGCAACAAGGCAGTAATCGAAATGTTCGTCAAGCTCTATAACAAGGGCCTGATATACCGGGGGAACCGGCTGATCAACTGGTGTCCGGAATGCGGCACCTCTCTGTCCGATGCAGAAGTGGAACACGAGGATAAGAACGGGAAGTACTGGTATTTCCGTTACCCCGCCAAGGATGGGGGGGAAGGAATCGTTGTAGCCACCAGTAGGCCGGAAACCATGTTCGGAGACGTGGCCATTGCTGTCCACCCGGAGGATGAGCGATACAAGGATATGATCGGAAAAATCGTGATCCTGCCTCTGGTGGGACGGGAAATCCCCATCATTGCCGACGAATATCCGGATCCGGAAAAAGGAACCGGTGCAGTGAAGATCACTCCGGCCCACGACCCCAACGATTTTGAAGTAGGGGAGAGGCATCATCTGGAACGGCCAAGCTGTATCAATCCCGACGCAAAAATGAACGCTCTGGCCGGAAAATATGAAGGGCTGGATCGGTTCGAGTGCCGGAAAAAGTGGGCTGCGGAACTGGAGGAAGCCGGATATCTGGTGAAAACCGAAGAAAAGGTCATTCCCTCCGGAGAATGTTACCGCTGCAGCACCATTGTTGAATCCATGCTGTCGGACCAGTGGTTCGTTGCCATGGAAGACCTGGCCAAACCAGCCATCGCAGCAGCAAAAAGTGGTCGGCTGGTCCACGTGCCGGATCGATTTGAAAAGATTTACCTGCACTGGCTGGAAAACATTCGGGACTGGTGCATCTCCCGGCAGCTCTGGTGGGGTCATCGTATCCCTGCCTACTACTGTGACGAGTGCGGAGAGCTGATGGTACAGACCGAGGCTCCCACTGCCTGCAGCAAATGCGGAAGTTCAAAAATCCGTCAGGATGAGGATGTGCTGGATACCTGGTTTTCCTCTGGGCTTTGGCCCTTCTCCACCCTGGGGTGGCCTGAAGAAAGTGAGGATTATAAATATTTCTATCCTACGGATGTGCTGGTGACTGGTTATGACATCATATTCTTCTGGGTGGTTCGGATGGTCTTTTCTGCCATCGAAATGACGGGAGAAATTCCATTTAAACACGTTTATGTCCATGGGCTGGTTCGGGATGCTGAAGGACGGAAGATGAGCAAATCCCTGGGCAATGGCATCGATCCTCTGGAAATCATCGATCAGTACGGAGCCGACGCCCTTCGGTTCATGCTGACCACCGGAATCTCCCCGGGAAATGATATGCGGTTTAAGACCGATAAATTGGAATCTTCCAGGAATTTTGCCAATAAGCTCTGGAATGCGTCCCGATTCGTCATCATGAATCTGCAGGATGAAGAAGGAAGCTTCCTGGAAACCCCCGAGTCCTTGGAGGGACTTGTCCTTCGGGATGAAGACAAATGGATCCTTTCCCGGGTCAACAGCGCCGTTCAGTACGTAACAGATAACCTGGAAAAGTTCGAGCTGTCCCTGGCTGGGCAACGGGTCTATGAAGTAATTTGGAATGAATTCTGCGACTGGTACATCGAGCTGGTTAAGAATCGTCTCTACCAGGGGGACGAGGAGGAAAAGAAGGTAGTCCGGGCCGTCCTGGTCCACGCCCTGAAGGATATGCTGAAGCTTCTCCATCCCTTCATGCCTTTCCTTACCGAAGAAATCTACAGTTATCTGCCTAAGGGTACTCCTGCTGCCGGCAACCCGGAAGATTTCCTGATGAAGGGAGCCTGGCCGGTTGTTGATAGCCAGCTGGAATATCCGGAGGAAGTGAAGAGAATCGAAATCGCCATGGAAGCTATTAAAAGCATCCGGAATATCCGGGCAGAGGCAGAAGCTGCTCCGGGCAGAAAGCTCCGGGCTGTGATCCTGGCCGAAGGGGAAGGGGCAGCAGTGATGGAATCCTGCCGCCGATATATCATGAACCTGGCTAATATAACAGAAATCCTTATCACCGGGGATAAGACTGAAACACCGGAGGAAGCCATGTCTGCCGTTATTTCCGGTGCTGAAATCTTCATTCCTCTGGATGATCTTCTGGACTACAAAGCAGAATTTGAACGACTTTCCAGAGAAAAGAAGAAGTTGGAAGAAGAAGTAGACCGACTGGAAAAGAAGCTGTCCAACGAAGGATTCGTGGCCAAGGCGCCAGCCCATATCATTGGGGAAGAGCGGGAAAAGGCCGCTGGATACCAGGAGAAGCTGCAAAAAATCAGGGAACGACTGGAAATCGTAGCCCGAAAATGCTAGGTGAGTCAATGGAAGCGAAGGAAGCACTGGATAAAATATCAAGCTATGAGCGATTTGGGAGCATCCTGGGTTTGGAACGGATACAGGCTCTGCTGGAAAGGCTGGGCAATCCGGAAAAGGGACTGAAGATCCTCCACGTAGCCGGAACCAACGGCAAGGGATCGGTCAGCCGGTTCCTCTACGAGGGAGTTCGGGCAAACGGATACCGGGCCGGACTTTACACCTCCCCTTATCTGGAAGTATTCAACGAACGGATCGAAGCCGACGGCCGGATGATTTCCGATGATGAACTGGCGGATCTGACGGAACGGGTCACGAATGAGGCAGAAAAAATGGTGGGGGAGGGATTGGATTCACCCACCGAATTTGAGCTGGTAACAGCAATTGCCTTCCTCTATTTTCAGGAAAAGGATTTGGACTACGTTGTGCTGGAGGTTGGACTGGGAGGCCGTGGGGATTCTACCAACGTCATCGATGCTCCCCTGATTTCCATCATCACCTCCATTTCTATGGATCACATGGATCGGCTGGGAAATACTCTGGAGGAAATTGCCGGTGAAAAGGCCGGAATCATCAAGCCTGGGGTTCCGGTAGTCATGAACGTTGAGCAGAAGGATGCTGCCCGGGTCATCGCTCGCAAGGCCTACGGAGTGGGGGCAAAACTTTTCAATGTTACTCCCATACCGGTGAGGATTCTGGAGGAAAGCCTGGATGGGAGCACTTTGAGCATGGAATTGTTCGGAACCGATTATTCCGATGTCCGGATTTCCATGGCAGGAAGGCATCAGACTGAAAATATCAAGACGGCTTTGGCCGCTTTGGAAATCCTGAGGAAAAAGGGGCAGATCCGGCTGCAGCGAGACCGGCTTTATGAAGGGATTCTGAAAGCCCGGCAACCGGGCCGGTTGGAGGTGATGTCCAAAGATCCCCTGATCCTTCTGGATGGGGCTCACAATCAAGCGGGGGCAGCTGCACTGGCAGAGGCTGCTGGAGACCTTCTTCCGAAGGGGAAAATCTCCATGATCATCGGTGTCCTGGCGGATAAGGATGTGGAAGGAATGATTGGGGAATTTTTGAAAATCACCAGGGATTTCATTGCCACAGAACCGAATAATGAAAGAAGAATGACAGCCGGGCAGCTGAGTGATATAATTAACAAAGCAGGCGGTCGGTGCAGAATCGCGGCCAAACCGGAAGACGCACTGAAAGAGGCCCTTTCCGGGAAAGAGCCGCCGGATGCCGTTATTGCAGCGGGTTCGTTATATTTAATCGGACAACTAAGGGGGATCATCAAAAATGGGATCGGGAAATGATCGGAAAAAAGTAATATTGTTTTATAATCCCAACGCAGGAAATGGGTTGTTCAAAAACAACCTGGATCTGATTATCGAGCGCTTTCAGCAGAAAAAACTGGTGGTAATTCCGATTCGGGCCGGCAGAGGGGATGTACTGGACGGATTGTTCCGGACGATCGATCCTGCAGAGTACCGCCAGGTGATCGCCGCCGGCGGAGACGGGACCATCAATATCTGTGTCAATGCTATGATCAGGAATAATATTGACCTGCCTCTGGCGATTTTTCCGGCGGGAACAGCCAACGATTTTGCCTATTATCTGGATCTTCCCCTGGAAATCAACAGCATGATCGATATTGCCCTGGGAAGCAATTTTACCTACAGCGATTTGGGCAGGGCCAACGATAAATACTTTCTGAACGTGGCAGCCATGGGTACCATGGTGGACGTAAGCCAAAAAACAGATCCTAATTTGAAAAGCATTCTGGGAGTCCTGTCCTATTATATCCGGGGAATCATTGAGGTCCCCAACTTAAAACCTATTCCGGTCCGCATCACCAGCGAGGAATTTTCCGGCGAGGAGCACATGTATTTCATGTTGATCATGAACGGCCGGTCAGCTGGTGGATTCAAGAGGCTTTCTCCCAGTGCAGAAATCAACGACGGGCTTTTTGACGTCATCGTATTCCGGGAAATGCCCCTTACGGACTTTCTGCCGCTGCTGATTAATGTTTTGCAGGGAAATCATGAGAAGAACAAGCACATCATTTATTTCAGAACCAATCAGCTTCAGGTGGAATCCCCTCAGCATGTGGGTACGGATATCGATGGTGAAAAGGGAGATGACCTGCCCATATCCTACTCCCTCCTGCCGAATAAGCTGAAAATCTTCACCAGGGATAAGGACCAGAAGGGAACCACCTGGTAAAGAATAACGAATCTTTTCAACGGACCTTTTCACTGGAAGGAGAAAAGCGTATGAAACCAGATATCAATAATCAAATTGCTCTGATCGGCGTTCCAATGGATCTGGGAGCCGGAACAAGGGGCAGCAACCTGGGTCCGGAGGCTATAAGGATTGCAGGAATCAAAAAAAGATTGGAAAATATCGGCTATCAGGTGGATGACCGGGGGGATATTCCGGCGGACCGCAGAAAAGCAGAGACTCTGGAAGGCTCCAATCTGAAAAATCTGAACGAAATCCTGCGAGTAAACCGAGCCCTGTGCCAAGAAGTAGCCGAAGCTATGGAGGAAGGAAAGATTCCGGTCATCCTTGGGGGTGATCACAGCATTGCCATCGGCAGCATCTTTGGAGTCCTCCAGAAAAAGAAGAACCTGGGAGTGATCTGGTTCGACGCCCATGGAGACATCAACACGAATAAGACATCCCCCTCCGGCAATATCCACGGAATGCCGGTTTCCGTTCTGATGGGCATCGGGCCGGAGGAGTTGACTTCCATCGGAAACGGAGAATTTTTGAAGCGGGAGAATATCGTGTATGTGGGATCCCGGGATCTGGATCCGGAAGAGCGGAAAGCGATGAAGGAACAGGGAATCAAAGTATTTACCATGTATGAAATCGATGACATGGGTATCAAGAAGGTCATGGAAGAGGCCATCCGGATCGCTGGAGAAGGAACGGACGGCATCCATGTAAGCTTCGATATGGATGCCATGGACCCGGAAATCGCTCCGGGTACCGGCACCAAGGTTCCAGGGGGCATGGGATACAGGGAAACCCACTATGCCTTGGAAATGATAGCCAAATCGGACAAGCTGGTCAGCGCGGAATTCGTTGAAGTCAATCCCCTGCTGGACCAGGGCAATAAAACAGCAGAAGCAGCAGTAGCCCTTTCCGGATCCCTTTTAGGCGAATGGCTGATTTAAGGATTCTGTCCGATGAATGAGAGTAAAAAATCCCGGTTTCCTGAAGGAGACCGGGATTTTGATTACAAGATCGTATTGATGTTTTCCAGCAACTTTTTTTCTGTCAGGGAGCCCTGCTCAAAAGAGCGGATCACCCCTTCCGTATCGATAAAATAGGTCACCGGGATGCCAGTGACATTGTAGACGTAGCCGGCTTCCAGCTTCGTGTCAAAATAGACCGGCATATCCAAACCCTCCTGCTCCAGAAAAGCCTCTGCCTTTTCAATGGTTTCCCGATTACCGTCGGTTTCGTTGACCATCAGGAAGACTACCCGATCCCCAAGGCTTTCATAGGCACTTTGGAAAAAGGGCATCTCAGCGATGCACGGGGGGCACCAGCTGGCCCAAAAGTTCAGGACGATGGGTTTCCCAAGGAAATCAGACAAGCGGACCGTGTTGCCTTCCTGGTCCAGAACCTCAAAATCCTGAGCCCTAACGGATTCTTCTCCGTTAGGAGGAGATCCGGGCTCCTGCTGGTTCTGCAGGTATCCGTAAAGCAGATAGGCACCTGCCAGGAATACCACCAATACAGCAATGCTGAGAAGGGTTCTTTGTTTGTTATTCATAAGGGCATCAGCCTCCTTAAATCAGTCTGCCGGACATCAGCAGCAGACCCATGATAATCAGCAATACGCCGGAAGCCCGGCTGATGGCTGGGGCGTGGTTTTTCAGAAAGTCAAAGGTGCTCTTCAGACTGTTGATCAGCAGAGCGCTGGCAATCAGGGGCAGGGCAAGGCCCATGGCAAAAAGGAAGAGCATCAGCATACCCTGCAGAACAGAGCCCTGCCGGGAAGCTAAAATAAGGGCAGAACCCAGGAATGCCCCAATGCATGGGGTCCAGGTAATGGAGAAGACCATGCCGAATAACAGGGATTTTCGGACGTTCAGTCCCTGGGGGGATAAATGGGTTTTTTCTCCGGGATTGAGAAAAGGAATCCGGATGAACCCCAAAAAACTAATTCCCAGCAGGATTACGATGAATCCCCCGATTCCGTTGATCCAGCTGCTGTACCGAATCAGAAACTGTCCAATGGATCCGGCAAAGGCTCCCAGAATCATAAACACGATGGTAAATCCAGCGACAAAGCCCAGTGCGTTATTCAGGGTCTTCCTGCTGCTTCCCTCTGGATCGTTCCCGGCAAAATAGGAGAGATACAAGGGGAGCATGGGTAATAAACAAGGGGATATAAATGTTATTATCCCCTCTAAAAAAACGATTGCATATTGCATATTCAATTCACTCCGGTATTATACGCCCAGAAGCCCTCTTAATTCATCCTTGCTTCGTACACCGACAACCCGGTTTGCTTCTTTTCCATCTTTGAAGATGACCAGGGTGGGGATGGACATGATTCCAAATTTTTGGGCCAGGGCCATTTCTTCGTCCACATTGACTTTGCAGATCTTGGCTTTGTCACCAACTTCGACAGCCAGCTCGTCCACACGAGGACCGATGGTCTTGCAGGGTCCGCACCAGGCTGCCCAGAAATCGATCAGAACGGGAACGTTGGACTGTACTACTTCGCTTTCGAAATTATCCTTTGTTACTTTGATTGACATATTGTTACCTGAACCTTTCTGTATTACTTGTTTCTCTAACGATTGACTATGATATTAATATATCGATTTATACCCCGGCAGTAAGTGACTTTATCACAAAATATTGATAATTTTTCCCTTGGATGATACAATGAGATACGTTATTTTATCGGAACATGAGGTATTCCAATGAAAATATTGCTTGCAACCGATGTCTACACCCCGATGATCAATGGAGTCGTTGTGTCCGTTCAGAACCTGTATGAACAATTGAAGGCGAAGGGCCATGATGTCCGGATCCTAACCCTTTCTGAAAACCGATCCTCCCGAATCGAGGGAGATATTTATTTTGTTGGGTCTCTGCCGGTGATGATCTACCCCAAGACCCGGATGACGGCCAAACCAATCCATCCTTATGTCCGGGAATTGATTCGATGGAAACCGGACATCATTCACACCCACACCGAATTTACTACCTATATCCATGCCCGGTTCATTGCAGGAAGAACCCAGGCTCCAATGGTTCACACCTACCATACCCTGTATGAGGATTATACCCATTATCTGTTTCCAAGCCGCAGAATTGGTAAGAAAGCGGTGGTGATGATGACCCGTTTCGTCCTTTCCCGGGCAGAAGAGGTTATCGTACCGACCAATAAAGTCATGGGCGTCCTGAAATCTTACGGTGTTCGGCGAGCCATCGTGGAAATTCCTACCGGGATCAAGCTGGAACGATTCGAGAAGGACCTGGAACCGGAAGAACGGTCCGCCCTGAGAAAAACCTGGGGGATTGAACCTTCGAACCGGGTAATCCTGACGGTGGGACGACTGGGCCGGGAGAAGAATATCCATGAATTGCTGGAAAGATTGAAACCGATTTTTGACCAGGGGGAAAAAATCATCTTCCTGATCGTGGGAGACGGCCCCGCCCGGGAGGAACTGGAAGCCCGGGTCCGGGAGCTGGGACTGGAAGATCATGTACGCTTCACCGGGATGGTTTCACCGGAGAAGATCAGCAGCTACTATCATCTGGGGGAACTTTTCATCAGTGCTTCCACCAGCGAGACCCAGGGGCTCACCTATATCGAAGCCATGGCCAGTGGTCTGCCTCTTGTGGTCAAACAGGATGAGTGCTTAAAAGGTGTGGTGGATGAAGGGTCAAATGGCTATACCTTTATGGGCCAGGAAGATTTTGAAGAGCATCTGCTTGATCTTTTAAAGGATAGGGACAAACTAAAGGAATTTCAGGAAAAAGCCAGGGTTAAGGCCCGTTCCTATTCGGAAGAGGCCTTTGGCAATCAGGTGGAGGCTCTGTACCAGCGGGTCATGGAGTCCCATCGCCGCAGCGGCTGACCACAGCCCCTTCTGCTTGAAAAAACAGTCCAATGGGGTTATAATAATACGGAGTTGCCGATAAACAGATCATTTCAATAAATAGTGGAAGGAGGGAGAAGGATGGATACAGAAAAAAGCTTTGAGAAGCGATTTACAGAAAGCTTTGCAGAAATAGTGGAAAACATCATCGATCTCCTTAATGGGAAAAAATATGTGGCTGCCCGGGATGAACTGCTGAAAAACAATGAAGTGGACATCGCGGAAATCCTGGAAGAAATCCTGGAGGAACTGGGCATCGAAAAGACGGTGATTATTTTCCGGACCCTGCCAAAGGATGTGTCGGTAGAAGTATTTTCCTATTTGCCGGCGGAAGATCAGGTTGCCATCATCAACGTTATCACCGACAAGGAAATCAAGTACATCATGGATGAACTGGATTTCGACGATATGATCGACGTTCTGGAAGAACTTCCGGCCAATCTGGTGGATAAGATATTGGAAAAAACCTCCAAGGAAGAGCGAAAGCTGATCAACACTTTCCTGAATTATCCGGATGGCAGTGCAGGAAGCCTGATGACCCCCTATTACATCAGCCTCAATCGGGATATGACGGTGGAGCAGGCCCTTTCCTACATCAAAAAGGAAGGGATGGACAGCGAAACCATCTACACCTGTTATGTCAAGGAAAAGGGCCGCAAGCTTCAGGGAATCATCTCTCTCCGAACCCTGGTGATTTCCGATTCCGATGCTCTGATCCGGGATCTGATGCACGAAGACTTTGTGTCGGTTAATGTTCACGATGACCAGGAAGTGGTTTCGGATGCCTTTAAACGTTATGGTTTTCTGGCCATTCCGGTCGTTGATAATGAGTTTCGACTGGTGGGCATCATCACCGTAGACGATATCCTGGATGTTATTGAAGAGGAGACCACCGAGGACTTCGAGCGAATGGCTGGCGTCATCGACACCGGCGATGCCGAATATCTGGATATCAGCGTCTGGAAGCATGTTAAGAACCGGCTTCCCTGGCTCTTTATACTTATGCTGTCCTATGTGGTGACCGGAGGCATCATCGCTGGTTTTGAGGACGTCCTTTCGAAGGTGATTTCCCTGGTTGCCTACATGCCGATGCTGATGGGTACCGGGGGCAATTCCGGCTCCCAGTCGGCTACCCTGGTGATTCGTGGTATGGCTCTGGGGGATGTGGAGCTTCGGGATGCGGGCAAAGTACTCTGGAAAGAGGTTCGGGTCAGTATGATCATCGGACTAATCTTAAGCAGCCTGAATTTTGCCAGAATCTGGTGGCTGGACGGCCAGGGCCCCTGGATAGCAGCAGTGGTCTGTCTGTCCATGTTGGTCATCGTCATGGCGGCAAAGAGCATCGGAAGCCTGCTGCCGATGGCGGCAAAAAAGGTGGGTATCGACCCGGCCCTGATGGCCAGTCCGATGATTTCCTCACTGACGGATATGATTTCCGTCCTAACCTATTTCCTGATGGCATCCTTGATTCTGGGGTTGTGATATGGATAAACTCCGAATTCGAACAGAAGATTCTCACAAGGGAGATTATGGTAAACTGTTGATTATTGCCGGCAGCCCTGGTATGGCCGGGGCTGCTGTTTTGTGTGCCAGAGGAGCCTATCGTTCAGGAGCCGGCCTGGTGAAGGTATCCTTGCCGGAGAAGCTTTTCCCTGTTCTTCAGATTTCTGTGCCGGAGGCCATATGCCTGAAGCGGGAAGAAAGGCCGGAGGACCTTCAATTCTATGATGCAATCATTTTTGGTCCGGGCATCGGCTTGGATTCCCTGGAACTTAAACTGCTGGAATGGATCCTGAAAGAATATGACAAAAAAATTTTGCTGGATGCAGACGGCCTCAACCTGATTGCTGCCGGAGACCGAATCCGGTGGCTGCACCAAACCAGAGCCCGGCTGATTCTGACCCCTCACCCGGGGGAAGCAAAAAAACTGTTGGGGATGGGACCGGGGGACAGAATCCTCCCGGAGGAACGAAAGGATGCAGCCCGAAGGCTCCATGAAGCGACCGGTGCTGTGATCGTATTGAAGGGTCATCAAACGGTGATCTATGACGGTCATCGGTTTCAGGTCAATGATACGGGAAATCCCGGGATGGCAACCGCTGGATCCGGAGACGTATTGGCCGGAATTATCGGCAGCTTATGGGTGCAGGGGTACGAAGCCGGGGAAGCAGCCCGCCTGGGAACCCGCATCCACGGTCTGGCGGGAGACCTTGCAGCAGACCGCTTTGGTCAGGATGGCCTGATGGCTGGAGATCTATGCCGGTATACTGCTTATGGGATGAAAAAAATAATGGAGGAACAACGATGATAATAAAGAAAATCCTTCCGATTCTGCTGACCGGTATCCTTTTTTTCGGTATCGGCATGGCGGCTGCCTCCGGAGCAGATACGACACCGGGCTCTGAGGCTGATCCACTGGTCTCTAAAAGCTATGTAGACGGAAAGACTGTTTATGTGCCGCTGCAGCTTCAGCCTGGCCAGTCTCTGATCGGGGATGAAGGAACGGAAATCATCCTTCGCAGCGGAGAAGGAACTGCCATCGACAATGGTGCCAACGGAGTATCGGATATCAGCGGAGGCAGGGATCTGATGAGCGGCATGAAGGTAGAGCTGAATCATCTTTTGCTTATTCCCAGAGGGGACGGGAGAGGGATTAAGGTATCCACAGAAGCCTGGGTCCTGATACGGGGCAGTTATACCATTCGTTAATAAATCAAAACAGGGAGAAGAGAATGACTGAGTTTTTTCGTAAGAACAGGATCCTGATTGCTGGGATTCTTTTGCCTTTCCTGCTGGCTGCCCTGATCATCGGCAGTCGGATGGGGGTTGAAGCAAAAAATAAACAGGTGGATGTGGTCCTGGACTACAATGAAATTGAAGCGATGGCCGAACAGTCCGATCAGGACCTGTCCTGGTGGCTTCGATTTTTTCATGATAAGCTGGGCGTAACCAAAGTGGGCCTGACGGAGGAGAATATTATCTCCCTGATGGAAAATGACGATGTTCCCGTCAGCGGCGAACTGATGGGGATCATCACCAAAGAAGCCAGTTGGCAGGAACAGTATCCGTCAGCCTTGATCGAAGCATTGGAAACCAATGGCTTTGATTCTTTTGATGTCCTGATCGATATCAAGAACACCGAAACCAGCGGATTTGTTGCTGAAGCCATCCGGGAAAGGATGGATCCGGAACGGTATTTTATCGTGGCAGAAGGGGACAATACCTATATTTTGCTGGATGGCACTTCCAACATGACCCTTTATACGGAAAAATACAAGGAAATGAATTCCAAGAACGCCGGATTCATGGAAAAAATCGGTCTGGAAGGCTCGAAACTGATGTACATCAGTCTGGGCTTCCTTCCGGATAAAGTGGCGGCCATTCAGGAAGCTGGCATGGAAATCGTGCCCAGAACCTTGAGCTACAGCGGTTGGAACGGAACCCGATATGCAGAGGCGGTCATTTCAGAATATGAAAAATATGACATCAAGCCGGAGTACATCATCGTCGGCGGGGAAGCGGTCATCGGCTATGATGACGGTACGGAGAGGGCCGAGAAATATCTGAAAGATAATGGAATCCGAATCGGCCTCATTGAAAACACCACCCAGCTTCAGAATATCATGCAGTACGGTGTGGAATCCATCGCTCAGGCCAATGATTATCAGACGGTCCGGGTCTTTTCTGTCTGGAATTATATCCAGAACCGGTATCAGTACTATGGGTATCCAGGGGCGGAAGAAATTGAAAACACCTTGTTCCGGGCAATTACGGAGAGAAACATCCGAGTCATTTATTTTAAGCCGGTTATGGAGTTCAAGGATCTTCACACCTATGTGACAGATCCCCAGGTTTACCAACAGATGTTTGAAAACCTGGAAGCTCGCTTGAGTGAACATGGCATCACCAGGGATTCTGCATCGGTAATGCCGGCTCTTCAGACCAGTCCGATCCTCAAGATCCTTCTGGGGATGGGGTGTGTGTTTGCCGGCCTGCTGCTCTTGGATGCGTTCCTGCCCATCGGGCGAAAAGGTAAAGGGATTCTGGGGGTCTTGGGCATCGCCGGGGTTTTAGGTATCGCCTTTGCCTTCCCGGGGATGCTGGAACTGGCGGTCAGTTTTGCTGCTGCTGTGCTTTTCGGCTGCCTGGCGATCACGGTATTCACCCGGATGAGCCGGGAGTATGCGGAAAAGATGGACAAGAATGCTTCGGTTGCCTTGATCCTGCCGGCAGCTGTCCTGACCCTGATCCTTTCGGTTCTGGTAGCGCTGATCGGAGGCGTGATGACAGCAGCACCCCTTTCTTCTGTCAGCTATATGCTGGAAATTGACATATTCCGCGGAGTCAAGGCTGCCCAATTGCTGCCCCTTGCCTATTTTGCCATTGCTTACCTTTCCTATTACGGCTTTGGAAATCGGAAGGAAGAACCGGGGAAACTGGAAATTCTGGATATGAAGGACATGCTGAATACCAGCATCAAGGTCTGGATGATCCTGCTGGCTGGCGTGCTGGGGGCCATGGGAGCGTATTACATCATGAGGACCGGCCACGACTCCTCCATTCAAGTCTCCAGCGTGGAGATGCTTTTCCGAAACCGCTTGGAGGACACCCTGATTGCAAGACCCAGAACGAAAGAGTTTCTCTTTGCTTTCCCGGCTATTATGCTGATGGTGTATACCTCTATCCGGAAACTGCGGCTCTGGACCGTGGTATTCGGCCTTGCGGGAGGTATCGGAGTGACTTCGGTCATCAACACCTTCATGCATATCCGGACGCCCCTTTACCTGGGATTTTTCCGGACCGGATATTCTCTGCTTTTCGGAATAGTGCTGGGCATCATCGCCATCCTGGCTTTTGATCTGCTTTACCGCTTGTACACCAAAAGGGTTCAACCTTATCTGACTGACGGAGGAGAAGCACTTGACAAAGAAACATTCTAAAAATCTGCTGATCTCCGGTTACTATGGATTTAACAACATAGGGGATGAGTCTATTCTCCGGGCTGTTATCGATAATTTGAAAAGCCGAGTACCGGAAGCATCCATCACGGTGCTGTCCCAGGATCCGGCTTCCACAAAGGAGAAATACCAGGTGGATTCCGTGGACCGGCGATCCATCCTTTCCATTTTGAAAGCCCTCTGGTACTGCGACATCCTGATCAGTGGCGGTGGAAGCCTTCTGCAGGATGTTACCAGCAAACGAAGCATATTTTACTACCTGTTCATCATGTGGGCAGCCCGGCTGCTCCGAAAAAAAGTTCTGATCTACAGTCAGGGAATCGGTCCCATCAATTCTCTGATCAATCGAAAAATTACCTGTGGGATTCTGAAGCGGGCAGACGGCATTGTGGTCCGGGATGACGCTTCCCGGGAGTTTCTCCAGGAAATCGGAGTCACAGGCAAGGAAATCCTGGTGACAGCGGACCCGGTTCTCCGGATTCCTCCTGCAGACCTGGGGACGGGGATGGCGATTCTGGAAAAAGAAGGTTTTGTCCGGACTACCGATAAGATAACCGTTGGATTTGCCATCCGGGAGAGAAAATTAGGCAGCCGCTTTGTCGATCAGCTGGCCATCGCCATGGACCGTCTGAGAAAGGAAGCCAACGTTCAGCTGGTTCTCATTCCCTTTCACTACAGTGAGGATATGGGCGTCATCGACGAACTACAGCACCGGCTGGGGGGGGATGTCTGTGCTCTCCGGCATAAATATCTGACGGACGAGATGCTCAGCATCATCGGCAATATGGATCTGCTGGTGGGCGTCCGGCTTCACGCTCTCATTCATGCGGCCATCATGGAAGTGCCCATGATTGGGATATCCTATGACCCTAAGATCAATTCCTTCCTGCATTCCATCGGTCTTCGGGCCATGTGCAGCATTTACGATTTCGATGCGGATTTCTTTATGGAGGAATTTAACCGGGCATGGAAGGATCGGGAAAAAAATCGAATAAAAGTATCGGAGAATATGGCAGCACTCCGAAAAAAACTGGATGCCAACGAAGAAATCATCAAGGATTTATTGGAGAAATAGCATGACGGAAAGTAAAAGAATAGAAATATTAGGGATACCGGTTGATCCAGTGACTCAGGAGGAAGCCCTGAGCCGTTTCCGAAGGCTGATGGACGCACCGGGATGTTCCCTGATCGTAACCCCAAACTCGGAAATCGTTCTCAATGCATCAAAGGATCCGGAGCTGAAGGATCTTATTTCCGGAGCATCCCTGATCATACCCGACGGAATCGGTCTCGTCTATGCCAGCCGAATAATAGGGAAACCCCTTAGGGAGCGGGTCACCGGCGTGGATTTTCTGACAGCGATCCTGAAGGAACTGGAAAAAACCGGGAAGTCCATCTATCTGCTTGGCAGCAAACCTGCCTCAGAGGAACGCCCTTCCGTGGCTCATCTTGCCGGAGAAGCCATGAAAAAAGCCTATCCGGGTCTGAAGATTGCCGGTACGAGGGACGGATATTTCAAGAGAGACGATGAAGATGAAATCATCCGTCAGATTAATGAATCAGGGGCGGATTTCCTCTGTGTGGCTCTTGGTTCTCCCAAACAGGAACAGTTCATTGCCCGAAATGCTTCCGCCCTTGAAACGGTACGGTGCGGCATGGGGGTTGGAGGAAGCTTGGATGTGTGGGCCGGCACCGTTCGCCGGGCGCCGGAATTCTATCAGAAGTACGGGCTGGAATGGCTGTTTCGTTTTATCCAGGAGCCATCCCGCTACAAAAGAATGGCCCAGCTGCCCCTCTTTATTCTGAAGGTTCTGACTACAGCCAGAGATGGCAGATAAGGAATCGGACATGAAAAAATTCTGGAAGGAAAACAGTCATGAAGCCTATCTTTGGGCATCCGAATTTATGAATTACCCGGAAATCCCCTTCGGCAGCTATCTGAGAGAAATCCTGAGAAAAACCGATGTGGTCGGGGATGTGGGCTGTGGTTTTGGCGTTCCGGCTTTATTTATGGCATCCCTTTGCAGCCAGGTGATAGCCATTGATCAAGATCCTTACGCACTGCGGGTTTTGGATCAGGAAAAGGAAAAAAGAGGGATCACCAATGTGGAAACCCGGCTGGGCCAGTGGCCGGATGTGGAGCTGGAGCCCTGCGATGTGGTAGTTTCCTTTTATCACAATCGGTTTGCTGAGACGACCGAAAATGTTCAGAAAATATTAAATATTGCTAAAAGAGGGGGAATCATGACCTGCCAGGGTCCGGCCTGCATGCCCACCCTGGGGGAAAAAATTCTTCCCATGCTGGGTCTGGAAGCTCCCCGGGAATCCTGTCAGAATGGCTGTTATGCCAAAAGCCGTCTGGAAGCCGCCGGCCTGAAAGTGGAATGCCGTCAGCTCATCCATGATTTCAGCCAGCCCGTAAGGAATCAGGAGGAAGCCGCCGCCTATATCAGCAGTCATCTCAAGCTTGGAGAAGAGCATCAGGAAAAACTGGTTCGGATCCTGCCGAAAATTTTGACCTGTAAAGGGAACCAGTTATTGATTCCAATCCTGCGTGAAAATTGTCTGTTGACATGGGAGCGTTCCTGCTGATAGTATTTAATTGGCCGGGAAGTGCCCGGCCGTTCAAGAGAAATCAGGAGGCAAAGAAAAAATGAATTTCAAGGAACTGGAGCAGCGAGCCACCAATATCCGGATCAATATTATCAAAGCCCTGCATTCTGCAGGATCCGGACATCCGGGGGGTTCCCTGTCGGCGGCAGATATTCTGTCCGTATTGTTTTTTCATGAGATGAAGCTGGATCCCGAAAACCCGAAAATGGATGACCGGGATATATTCATATTATCCAAGGGACACGCAGCACCGGTGCTTTATTCGGCACTGGCGGAAAAGGGGTTTTTCCCGGAGGAAGAGCTGCTGACCCTGAGGAAGATCAATTCCAACATTCAGGGCCATCCGGACATGCGGAAGGTTCGGGGAGTGGAGATGTCTACCGGTTCCCTGGGTCAGGGGTTTTCGGCAGCTGGCGGAGCGGCTATGGCCCGGAAAATGGATAAGAAAGACTCCCGGGTCTATGTGCTTCTGGGAGACGGAGAGCTGCAGGAAGGTCTTGTCTGGGAAGCAGCCATGTCGGCTGGTCACTATAAGCTGGACAACATGGTGGCTTTCGTTGATTGGAACGGACTCCAGATTGACGGCAACAACGATGATGTCATGACCGTAAAACCGATTGATCAGAAATTTGCCAGCTTTGGATGGAATGTCCTGATGATCGACGGCCACAGCCTGCCGGAAATCATAGACGCCCTGGATCAGGCCCGGGCCTGCAAGGGGAAGCCTACCCTGATCATTGCCAGGACGATCAAAGGCAAAGGGGTTTCCTTTATGGAAGGAAGTGCCGGATGGCACGGAAAAGCTCCCAACGAAGAGGAAGCAAAGCGGGCAGTTGAGGAATTGGGAGGTGTATGGGCATGACAGTAAAAATGGCTACAAGACAGGCTTACGGAGAAGTATTGGTCGAACTGGGCCATGAAATGGAAAACCTGGTGGTTATGGATGCGGACCTGTCCAAGTCCACGATGACCGCCGAATTCGGGAAAGTGTTTCCGGAGCGTTTTATCAATATGGGAATCGCCGAGCAAAACCTCTATGGCGCAGCTACCGGCATGGCCATATCCGGCAAGGTGGTTTGTGCCAGCACCTTCGCCATGTTTGCTACAGGAAGAGCTTTTGAAATCGTTCGGAATTCCATCGGCTACACCAGAGCCAATGTAAAAATCTGCGC
>JBLJBD010000057.1:0-3361 GCA_047637815.1 Anaerovoracaceae bacterium | reverse complement strand
GAAAAGGCCTTTGCCGCCGCAGCGGCTGCTAATGTTGGCAATTACGGCCTGGTTTACAAAAAAGTCAGCGAAACGGAAATTGCTTTGGTCTATGATTTCCTGAACGGAGCAGGGATCCTGATGGATGCCTTCACCGGACAGCGGATTAACTGGGACGGAACTCCCTATGCCATTGACGTTACCTATACCGACATCAAGGGAAACTGGGCAGAATCCATGATCCTGGAACTCCAGGAAAATGGTTACTATCTGCCACTCCAGGAAGGCAACAAATTCAATCCAAGGAGCGTGACTACCCAGATTGAGTTCCTGCGCTACCTGTATTCCCCGGTTCAGAGCCAGTACGCCGAGGACGATGCTTTCTATAACATGCTGGTAACCTCCGGCATCGTGAAGAAGGAAGAAATCAACGCCAAGGCTAATCTAACCCGTCAGGAGGCGGCCAAGTTCGTCACCCGCTACATGGGATACGAAAAGCTGGCTCAGAAGACCACCATATTCCGGAACTTCTTCCGGGATACACCGGCTGCCGGCTATCAGGGATACGCCACCATCGTCTACGCCTTTGACATCATCAAAGGCGACGCCGCCGGAAACTTTGCCGGCACCAGGACCCTGAACCACGCCGAGGCCGCTAAGGTCATCTACAAGACCTTACAACCAACTTTATAAGCAGGTCTGCCAGTTGTCGTGTTAATCCGTTATTGCAAAAAACACGAGGCCCTGTAATACCAAGGCATAAAAGGCTTTACAGGGCCTTTTTTCGTGCTGAAAACCAACCAACAGCCAGAACTGTTCTTAAAGCTGGCGTCTTGTGGTTGTCCGGACGAAGTGGTATAATATGCCCAACAGGGGGGAAGAAGGCATGATGATAAACAGAGAATTTACAACATTCAGCCAGGGAAAAGCACAAGGGAAGATGCCGGGACAAGTCCTGTCGGTGATTCTGGCAGTCCTGCTTCTATTGGCAACCGCCGGCAACCCGGATAGCGCATCGGCCATCGAGCGGACGGCTCTATCGACTGCAGCAACGGATAAGATCCAGGTCTACATCAAACCGGACGTGACTATTGTCCTCAATGGTGAGGAGCGGATTTTCCGGGATGCAGAAGGGCGCATTGTCTACCCCATGATCTATAACGGCTCCACTTACCTGCCGGTTCGGGCTATTTCCGGACTGATGGGAGAAGAAATCGAGTGGGATTCTTACAGCAAGACCATCTTCATCGGAAAGACCCTTTCCAATCCCAACAAAGTGAAAAAAACGGTGCCGACTGAAAGTGCGGTCACTCTGAATATAGCTATGGCAAGCCGTCCGGCCCCATCCATGACTGGCGCTTACCTGCGGCCTAATTTTTTGATTATGATGGATTTTATGATTCAGGAGTTTTACGATGAAAAGGGCAGCCGGGTATACCCCATCGTTCTCAACGGATCCACTTACCTGCCCGTTCGGGCTGTTTCGGTCTTGATGGGAGAAGAGATCGACTGGAACGGCCTGACCAAGACCATCGTCATCGGGTCGGAAGAACTGCCGGAGCCGGAACCGGAAAAGTCAGCAGCGACCCTGTTTCTGACAGAGCAATTTGACAAGCAGGTGCATCTCTACGATAGAGCGACGGTCAAGATCCAGAACCTGAAAAATGCTGCAAGCCTGGAGGATCTATTGATTCTGGCAACGGAAGTCAGCAAGGACTACGCGGCGGCTGCCGAAAACACCTCTCAGATGAAGTCCCGTGCCACCGATGGCTATACGGAGATGGAACTGGCATCCTATCAGGCCTTGCTGGCTTTTACGGAAATATCCGAGCATTATATTCTGGTACTGGAAAACATCGCTTACATGGCCGCAGCTGAACAGGACTATTCCATGCTGGCTGAGACATTCCTTACCTTTGCTATGGAATCCCAGAGCCGGATGGACGAAGCCCGAAATCTGATACAGGGCCTATAGAACAGAAGCCAATGGGCTCTAAAAATTGCTAGTGGTCCTTAGGAAAAAGGAGGTCGGTGTGATGGATATTCGAGTTGATTTGACGAAAAGCCGTATTCCAGAAGAAAAACTGCAGGAATACCGCCCCTTTGTGGACGGCGCCCTGGAGCGGCTCTGGTCGGGACAGGAGGAATTCACCGGCTGGGTGAAGCTTCCTATTGAGTACGACCGGGATGAACTGGAACGAATACTGTACACCGCTGACCGGATTCAGGATCAGTGCAAGCTGTTCATTGTAATCGGCATCGGGGGCTCTTATTTGGGAACCCGGGCCATTGGCCATGCCCTGGCCGGCCATACGATTCCCGGCTGTCCGGAAATCCGCTATGCGGGAAACAACCTGAGCGGAACGGCCCACGCTGAGCTGCTGGAGGAAATGGCGGCAAAGGACACCTGCCTCTGTGTCATATCCAAATCCGGAACCACCATGGAATCCTCCATCGCCTTTGGCATCCTAAAGGAAGAATTGATCCGAAAATATGGTCCGGAGGCCGCAAGTTCGAGAATCTATGCCATCACCGACAAGGAAAAGGGGATTCTCCGAAAAGAAGCGGATGACGAAGGCTATGTAACCTTTGATGTACCCGACAACATAGGAGGCCGGTATTCGGTGCTCACTGCTGTAGGGCTGCTTCCCCTTGCCGTGGCCGGGGTTGATGTCCGGGAACTGTTAAACGGTGCCGCCGCCATGGCTACCGACCCTCTGTGGGATTTTGAAGCAGGGGATTACGGTGTTGCCCGATTTGAACTGATGAAAGTCGGCAAGGCCATCGAGGTCTTCGAATATTATGAGCCCCAGCTGATGTATTTCGCCGAATGGCTCAAGCAGCTCTTTGGCGAAAGCGAAGGGAAGGAAGGCAAGGGACTATTCCCCGCATCCCTCCAGCTCACCTCCGATCTTCATTCCATGGGCCAGTTCCTTCAGGAAGGGAATCCCATCGTCTTTGAAACGGTGCTCCATATCCTGCGGCCCGACCTGGATCTGCCTATCCCTGATTCTGCCGGCAAACTGCTGGCGGGAAAAACCATGAATCAGGTGAATCAGATTGCCGTGGATGCGGTCATTGCCGCCCACGAATCTGCCGGGGTTCCGGTCATCCGAATCGACATTCCTCAGCTGACCGCCTATTACATGGGGCAGCTGGTTTACTACTTTGAAACCACCTGTGCTATCACCGCGACCCTCATGGGGGTAAACCCCTTCGACCAGCCGGGAGTGGAGGCCTACAAGGCAGAAATGCGGCGGCTCCTTTCATCAGAATAAACTGAACATTTCCACTTTTTTACTGGAAACGAATTTTTATTGTAATGAGATAAAAATTAAACTATAGTATAACCATGTTAAATTTTGTTTAAGTGTAGTCACAT
>JBLJBD010000056.1:0-2537 GCA_047637815.1 Anaerovoracaceae bacterium | reverse complement strand
TACAGCTTTGATGACAATCCGGACGATATTTCCATCGAAAACGTGGTCCGTCAGTGCATCCATCTGATTGCCTGCCTGCCCATGCTGGCGGTGTACGGTTACCAGGCCTTTATGCACTACCATCAGCGCCAGAGCCTGGCTATCCACAAGCCTCAGGCGGACCTTTCCACAGCGGAAAACTTCCTCTACATGCTCCGGCCGGACAGCCATTATACGGAGCTGGAAGCCCGTCTTTTAGATATTTCCCTGGTTCTTCATGCGGAGCACGGGGGCGGTAACAACTCGGCTTTCATTACCCATGTAGCTACCTCGACCTCTACGGATACTTACGCAGTGGTTTCCGCTGCATTGGGATCCCTGAAAGGGCCCCGTCACGGAGGGGCCAACAACCGGGTCATCCACATGTTTGACGACATCAAAGCCAATCTGAAGGACTGGACCGACGAAGAAGAAATCACCGAATATCTGCGAAAAATCCTTCGGAAGGAAGCTTTTGACGGAGCCGGCCTGATTTACGGCCTGGGTCACGCGGTCTATTCGGTTTCCGATCCCAGAGCCCAGATCCTGCGGGATTACGCAGAAAAGCTGGCGGCGGAAAAGGGATTGACCGAGGAATTTGAACTCTACACCAGGGTGGAAGAAATCGGCCCCAAGGTCATCGCCGAGGTCAGCCGGATCTATAAAGGGGTCTGCGTCAACGTAGACTTCTACTCCGGATTCGTCTAT
The DNA here is from genome assembly GCA_047637815.1 of Anaerovoracaceae bacterium. Classification (GTDB taxonomy): domain Bacteria; phylum Bacillota; class Clostridia; order Peptostreptococcales; family Anaerovoracaceae; genus UBA5559. Next base: position 1,811 of record JBLJBD010000056.1, on the reverse strand, counting down.
AAGATGCTGGGAATCCCCATGGAGCTCTTTACTCCCATCTTTGCCGTTTCCAGGATCGTGGGCTGGTCGGCCCACCGGATCGAAGAGCTGGTCAATGAAGGAAAGATCATCAGGCCGGCCTACAAGAGCGTTTCCCAGGAAATGCGGTATCAGAAGGACCAGATGGAAAATCCGAAACAGTAAAGGGTAGTCCGAAAAAATCCGCCAAAAAGTTTCAAAAAATATACACTCCTTGCATGAAAAGTGGTATGATAAAACCGACTTATTTTGCAAGGAGTGTTTTTATGGGCCTAACGGACAACCTGATGCTGAACCTGTATTCTATAGTCCTGCTGGTAGTGGTGGATGTCCATACTCAAAATCACCATGATACCCGGCAGCTTCAGAATGTTCTTTTTCTGTGGGTTTCCCGGCTGACCATCCTGCTTTTGGTGATGGACGTGCTGGCTCGTTTTGATGGGCTGGATACGCCCCTTCACCCGATTTTCAATCAGGTGGGAAACTTTATGCTTTACCTGATGGGTCCGGCTCTGGTCGTTTGCTGGTTCCTCTATGTTCACCTGCAGACCACTCAACGGAAGAAAGCAACCGCCCGGCTCATGAAGCCCCTGGGCATCCTACTGGGGATCAACGCCTTGTTTTGTCTGGTTTCCCTGTTTTTCGGCTGGATCTATACCATCGACGACATGAATGTCTATCACCGGGGTCCTTTGTTTTTCATTCCGGTTATTCTGGACTTCGGCCTGGTATTTCTGGTCACGGCCTATATGATTACTTTCCGGAAAAAACTTGGCTCCCACCATTTCCTAAATCTGATGATCTTCCCCCTGCTCCCTCTGCTTGGGATGCTGATCCAGCTCTTTTTCTACCATGTCCCCATCATCATGAACTGCGTGGCCCTGGCCATCCTGATCATCTTCCTGAACATTCAGAATCAGAACATCTACACGGATCACCTGACCGGCATTTACAACCGGAAGCGGCTGGATAAATATATGGAGGACCGGGTGAAAAACCAGGGCGCTCAGCGTCCCTTCGGCGGAATCCTTATTGATGTGGATGATTTTAAGGAAATCAACGACACCTACGGCCACGGCCATGGGGATGTAGTGCTTCGGGAAATCGCTCAAATGCTGAGAAGCTGTCTTAGAAACAACGATTTCATTGCCCGGTACGGCGGGGATGAGTTTTTCATCGTGGTCGACACGGGAAGTCGGAGAGTCCTGGAAGAAATCATCCGGCGGATCCAGCGCTGCCTGGAAAAACTCAACGCCTCAGAAGAACTGAACCTCCCGGTCAGCCTGAGCATGGGCTACGATCTCTATGATCCGAAAAGCGGCCAGTCTGTCGAGGAATTTCAAAAGAGCATCGACACCAGGATGTACGACATAAAAAGGAGGAGCAAAAGCGCTCCTCCCCGAAGGACTCATGGTGGGATTTAGTCAGAAAATAAAGTATTTAGAATTGGAGCACTAAGCCGGCTCCTACCTGATTAACCGGTGCGACCTGGGACAGGGCAAAAATAGAGGTCAGGTCGGTGCAGTGGCAGGGATACAGAGCCCGCACTCCAGACTCCTTCAGGAACTCCAGGGTATTTGCAAGGAGTGAGGGGGAAGGAGACAGGAGATGGAATCCGCCGATGATGGCGTGAATCATTTCTTCTCCGCAGACTTTCCGGGCGTAGTCCAGAATGTTGCAAATGCCGGCATGGGCACATCCGGTGATGATGACCAGGCCTTCGGAGCCTTTATAAACGAGAGCGGTATCGTCCGGCAGGAGATCCGGCTCTTTTTTATTGTCCTTGATTTGGA
>JBLJBD010000055.1:0-5359 GCA_047637815.1 Anaerovoracaceae bacterium | reverse complement strand
AAAAAATAAAGGAGAAAATATATGTCGAAAGTAATGCTTCCAGAAAACTATTCCCCGGTGATCGATCTGATGGAAAGTCAGCGAGCCATTAAGAAGGTCAAGGATTTTTTCCAGCAGGAACTGGCTTACGGCCTGAATCTGCGCCGGGTCACAGCCCCTCTTTTCGTCACCCCCGAAAGCGGCCTCAACGATAATCTGAACGGAGTGGAACGAACTGTCAGCTTTACCCTGAAGGATATGGACGAGCAGAAGGTGGAAGTGGTCCAGTCCCTGGCCAAATGGAAACGGATGGCCCTTGGGAAATATGGCATACAGCCTGGCAACGGCATCTACACCGATATGAATGCCATTCGGAGAGACGAAGAGTTTGACAACCTCCATTCCGCCTATGTGGATCAGTGGGACTGGGAAAAGGTCATCACCAGAGAACAGCGGACCGATGCTTACCTGGAAGAAACCGTGGTAACCATTTACAATGCCCTGAAAAACCTGGGAGATTATGTGAACCGATTGTATCGGGATATTCAGACGGAACTGCCCAATGAGATTTATTTCGTCACCACCCAGGAGCTGGAGGACCGGTATCCGGACCTGACGCCCAAACAGCGGGAGGATGCCATTACCGAAGAAAAGCGGGCCGTCTTCATTAAAAAAATCGGCGGGAAGCTGAATTCCGGGGAAAGACATGACGGAAGAGCCCCCGACTATGATGATTGGGAACTGAACGGAGACATCGTTTTATGGAACGATATTCTGGGCTGTTCCTTCGAAATATCCTCCATGGGCATCCGGGTGGATGAAGAAGCCATGGAACGTCAGCTCACCCTGGCTTCCGCCCTGGATCGGAAGGAACTGGCTTTCCATAAGGCCATTTTAAACCGGGAGCTGCCCTACTCTGTCGGCGGCGGAATCGGACAGAGCCGGCTGTGCATGTACTTCCTGCGCAAGGCCCATATCGGTGAGGTCCAGGTTTCTGTCTGGCCCGAGGACATGGTGGAAACCTGCAGGAACAATAATATCCACCTACTCTAGAGGAACAGGAGCATCATGAACTATGTCAACGTGGTGATCGACAACAATACGGATAAGACGGACCGGTTTTACACCTATGGGTGTTCCTTTCCCCAGGTCAGACCGGGGGACCGGGTTCTGGTTCCCTTTGCCCAGGGTGATCGGATCCGGCCCGCCTATGTTTTTGAGGTGATGGATCATCTGGAAAAGGAGATCCCTGGCCTGAAGATGGTTCGGGAGATCGATCCCGAGTATTCGCTGCCGGAGGAAGCCCTGGAAATCTGCCTCTGGATGAAAAAGAGGTACCTCTGCCGCCTTATCGAAGGAATCCACTGCTTTACCCCCAGCGGCACCATTTCCAAGGGCGGAAAAGCCAGAAGGCCTTATCGGGATGCGGAAGGACTGGGAGGGCCGGTGGAATCCTTGACCCTGCAGCAGGAACTGGCTCTGGCCAGAATCTATGAAAAGATGGATTCGGGCAGACAGCACTCCTTCCTGCTCCACGGGGTCACCAGCAGCGGCAAGACAGAGGTCTATATGCGGGCCATCGAACGGGCCCTGGAAAAGGGAAAGACGGCCATCATGCTGGTTCCGGAGATTTCTCTGACTCCAGAAATCATCCGCCGCTTCATCAGCCGGTTTACCGAGGAAAAGATCGCCGTTCTTCACAGCCGTCTTTCCATGGGGGAACGGTACGACGAATGGACCAGGATCCGGAAGGGAGAGGTATCCATCGTCATCGGTGCCCGCTCTGCCGTATTTGCTCCATTGGAAAACATTGGCGTCATCGTCATGGATGAAGAGCATGAGCTGACCTATAAATCGGATAAGTCCCCCAAATACGAAACGGGAGAGGTAGCCCTGCGGCGGGCCATGCTGAACAAGGGAGTCCTGATTGTCGGCAGCGCCACCCCCTCCATCGTTACCGCTGTTCGGGCAGAAGAAGGCTTTTATGAAAAGCTGACCCTGACCGAGCGGTACAACGGAAACCAACTGCCCCAGGTGGAAATCCAGGATATGCGGGAAGAACTGAAAAATGGCAATACCTCCGTTTTCAGCACCCGGCTTTTCGGCCTGATGGAGGAGACTCTGAAGCAGGATAAGCAGATCATCCTCTTTCTCAACCGCCGGGGATACAGCACCTTCCTTTCCTGCCGGGAATGCGGCTTTGTCATGAAGTGCCGGGAATGCGGCATTGCCATGACCTACCACAAGGAAGAAGGAAACGTCCGCTGCCATTACTGCGGCCGGAACGAATCCCTGCCACCCGGATGCCCCTCCTGCGGAAGCCGATATTTAAGGCATTTCGGCTCCGGTACGGAGAAGGTGGAGGAGCAGGTAAACCAGTATTTTCCCCACATCCCTGCGGCCCGCCTGGACTTGGATTCCACCAAAAAGAAGGGCAGCCTGGATAAGATCCTTTCCGACTTCCGGAAGGGTCGGACCAAGATTCTGATCGGTACTCAGATCGTGGCTAAGGGGCTTGATTTTCACCATGTTGGTCTGGTAGGAATCCTGGCTGCTGATACGACCCTGAACATCCCCGATTACCGCTCAGCGGAACGGACCTTTCAGCTGATCACCCAGGCAGCGGGCAGAACCGGACGGGGAGAGACCCGTGGCCGGGTAGTGATTCAGACCTACGAACCGGATCATTATGCGGTGACCTTGGGAGCCCGGCAGGACTACGACGGGTTTTACCGGGTAGAAAAAGAAATTCGGGAGGGTTTGAAGTATCCTCCCTTTGCCGATATTCTCCTCCTTACGGTCAGCGACAAGAAGGAAAAGGATAGTTTGGAGAAAGCGGAATCGGTGTATAATGAATGTATGGCTGCCTTCGGCAACCGCCCGGAGTACACGGTGTTCCGGCCTGCTGCAGCGGTCATTGCAAAGCAGGGAAATCAGTATCGTCATCAAATCGTGATGAAGGTGGACCGGGGAAGAAGAAAAGAGTATGCCGTTGTGCTGGAAAAGCTGAAAAAAACTTACGGGATCATCATTGACATCAATCCCGCCAGCATGATGTAGACGGATAGGATCAGGAGGAAAAAATGGCATTAAGAAAAATTGTGGTTGAGGGCGATGAGGTTCTCCGGAAGCGGAGTCGGGAAGTCAGTCAGGTGGATGACCGGATCCGGATGATTCTGGACGATATGCTGGAAACCATGCGGGATTATGACGGTGTGGGAATCGCCGCCCCCCAGGTAGGTATCCTGAAAAGGATCTTCATCGTGGAGGCCGAAGAAGGAGATGTGCTGGAGGCTGTCAACCCGGAGATCCTGTCCATGGAAGGACTGGTGGCCGGTGAAGAGGGATGCCTCAGCGTTCCCGGGTATTTCGGTACGGTTGAACGACCGGAAAAGGTCCGGCTTCGGGCTCAGGACCGAAAGGGAGAATTTTATGAAATCGAAGCGGAAGGACTGAAGGCGGTGGCCATCTGTCACGAATACGACCACCTGGAGGGAGTCCTGTTTACCGACAAGGCTTCCGGCATCCGGGAAGCGGGAGAAGAGTAAAATATGAAGATCATCTTTATGGGAACACCGGAATTCGCGGTGGCTCCTTTGGATATGCTGGCCGTTGCCGGCCATGAGCTGGGAATGGTGTTCACCCAGCCGGACAAGGCTAAAGGCCGGGGAAACAAACTGCAGCCCCCACCGGTGAAAGCCCGGGCCCTGGAACTGGGCCTTCCGGTCTTTCAGCCGGAGCGGATCAGGGGCAACCAAGAGATCCTGGATCAGATCCGGGCCTACGGACCGGACCTGATCGTGGTGGCTGCCTACGGCCAGCTGCTGCCGAAGGAACTGCTGGAGATTCCTGAAAAGGGCTGCATCAACATCCATGCCTCCCTGCTGCCCCGTCTCCGGGGAGCGGCGCCGATTCAGCGGGCCATCATGGTAGGAGAAGAAAAGACCGGAATCACCCTGATGCAGATGGCCGAAGGGCTGGATACGGGGGATATGCTGGCAAAGGCAGAAACCTTGGTGGATCGGAAAAATTATCAACAGCTCCACGACGAACTGGCCCTTATGGGAGCCGAATTGCTCCGGACTCATCTGGATTCCATCGAAAGAGGAACCCTGAAGCCGGAAAAGCAGGACGATTCCCTGGCTACCTATGCCCACCGGATTCTGAAACCGGATGAACTGTTGGATTTTTCAAGAAATGCATTTGATCTGGAAAAGCAGATCCGGGGCCTTTATCCGTCACCGGGTGCAACCACCTCTTACAAAGGAGAACCCCTGAAGGCATTTATCGCTGAAGTGATAACAGATCCGGCCGGGGCAGGCTTTGAGATAGCTGCTTCCATGAATGCCGGTGAAGTCATGGAACCGGGCAATGTTCGGTCTGTGGATGATCGGGGCATCCTGGTGGAAACCGGAAAAGGATATCTGCTGATTACGGAGATTCAGGTTCCGGGCAAAAAGAGAATGATCGTTCGGGATTTTATCCGGGGGCATAAAATAGAGCTCCCGCTGGTCCTGGGCCGATAGGAAAGGAGAAAAACCATGGGATACGGAATGTTCGACCCTACCTTTGTGCTGTTGATTCCGGCAATGATATTTGCCTTCTTTGCTCAAACGAAGGTGCAATCAGCCTACCGGACCTATGCCGGAGTGCGGAACCGGAAGGGTATCACCGGAGCGGAAGCTGCCAGGCTGATTCTGGATCGGAACGGCCTCGGCCATGTGGAAATCCGGATGACCCAGGGCAAACTGACGGATCACTATGATCCCAGAAAGAAGGTCATGATGCTTTCATCGGCTGTATACGGGGAACCGTCCATTGCCTCTGTCAGTATAGCGGCCCATGAGGCAGGCCACGCCATTCAGGACGGACAGCATTACCCGGCGCTGCGGGTGAGAAATACCATAGCACCCCTGGTCTCCATCGCTTCCAACCTGTCCTGGCCCTTGCTCCTGCTTGGAATCATCATCACCAGTGCCGGATATTACTCCGGCGGCAATATGATTTTTAATATCGGAATTTTTCTCTTTGTTGGTGTGATTTTGTTTCATGCCGTTACCCTGCCGGTGGAATTCAACGCCAGCAGAAGAGCGGTAGATCAATTGCTGGAACTGGGCATCATCCTGGAGGATGAGCGTTCCGGAGCCAGAAAAGTACTTTCGGCAGCGGCTTTGACCTATGTGGCAGCCCTGGCGGTGGCTGTATCCAATCTTATCCGGATTTTAGCGATTAGGGGGCGTAATTAAATGGATTCAAATCGAAAAACTGCTTATTACACGTTAATGGATGTGGAAAGCAAAAAGTCCTATTCCAATATTGCACTGAATCATCATATCATCTGCGGCAAACCGGATTCCCCGGCCTTTGTCCGGGAGCTGGT
>JBLJBD010000054.1:0-7003 GCA_047637815.1 Anaerovoracaceae bacterium | reverse complement strand
AGCCAATATACGGACACGATTTTCATCGCCTTTTTCCTGTTCTTTGGAGTATTCCTCAATGTGTACCAGGAACACCGGGCTAAATTGGCCGCCGCTAAACTGAAGGCTTTGCTCCAACCCTCTATTCGGGTAATCCGGGACGGCCGGATTCAGGAAATCCTCTCCATCCATCTGGTCCCGGGGGACCTGGTGCTGCTGGAATGCGGTGATATCGTACCAGCGGACTGCAGCGTGATGGAAAGCAGTGCCCTCTTTGCCGATGAAACCACCTTTACCGGCGAAAACTATCCCGTGCCAAAAAAAAGTCGGGAAGAACAAGGCTCGGAAGAAGAATCCCTCCTGTACCAGGGCACCATCATCACGGCAGGAAACGGGAAGGGGGAAGTGCTGAAAACTGGATCTTCTACCAGGCTTGCCGGACTGATGAAGTTTTCTTCTGCCCCAAAAGAACAGAGCCTTCTGAATCTGGGGATTTCGAAAATCAGCAGCTTTATTCTGAAGGCATCATCCCTGACCCTGGTGGGAATCATTCTGGCTAATATGCTGATCAAAGGCCATGAAGCCTCCTTTACCGATCTATTAGTATTTGCCATTGCCCTTTCCGTTTCTGTGATTCCCGAAGCCCTTCCCTTAGTGGTGACCTTTTCCCTATCCAGGGGAGCTCTGGAGTTCGCTGAAAAAAAAGTCCTGGTCAAACGGTTGTCTTCCATTCAGGATCTGGGGCTGGTCAATCTTCTCTGCACGGATAAAACAGGAACCCTGACAGAAAATTCCCTTCATGTGGTCAGTGTTAGACCTGTAGCGGCAACTTCGGATGAGCTTTTAATGGCCGGTCGCTTTGCTTCAACCCGTCTGGAAGTTCGCTATCCGGAACCCTTTGATGTGGCTTGCGATGAAGCCCTTTCTCCAGAACTAAGAACTTATCTGAGTTCCAGCAAGTTGCTGGAGGAGGAGGCCTTCGATCCGAAGTTGCGAAGCAATGGTGCCCGTTGGAAAACACCGGAAGGAACCATTCTTCATATCCGCAGGGGCAGCCCGGAAGCCATCGCTTCCACCGGACTGAATAGTAGTCCTGCCGATCAGGACTGGATTCATCTGGAAGAAGGCCGGGGTCACCGAGTACTGGCCCTTTCCAGAGATGTGGGAAACGCTCCTGAATTGGCTGGTTATCTGTCCTTTTCCGACCGGCTTAAATCCACCGCAGCCCAAACAATTCAGGAAGCAGAAGGGCTAAATGTTCTGATTACCATCATCACCGGAGATTCTGCAGCGGTGGCGGAGTCGGTGGCCAGGGAAGCCGGATTGGTCCGGGAGGCTTCTGAAGTGATCCTTGCCCAAGACTTTTTTCAGCTGCCCCTTCCGGAACGGGAAAATCGAATCGGGGATATCCGGGTCTTTGCCAGAACGACACCGGAACAAAAGCTGGAACTGATCCATATGCTGAAGAAAAAATATCGGGTCGGGTATCTGGGGGAGGGCATCAACGATGCCCCCGCCCTCCGTTCTGCTCATGTCTCCATGGTGGTCCCTTCCGCGGCAGATATTGCCCGGGAAGCCTCTGACATCATTCTTCTGGATTCGGATCTTCAGGTCATCGTCCAGGGAATCCGAATGGGCCGGAGGATTCACGCCAATATTATGAAGTATATCCGGGGCACTTTAATTTCCAATTTCGGAAACTTTTATGCAGTAGCCATCGGAACTCTGTTGGTGACTTTTCTTCCCATGCTTCCCCGTCAGCTTCTGCTTCTCAATCTTCTGTCCGACTTTCCCATGATCAGCCTGGCCTTTGATAAGGTTTCCGAGGAGGAACTGGCAGAGCCAAAGGAGGTACATCCCCATGGCCTCTACACCACCATCATTACCTTGGGCCTGGTCAGCACAATCTTCGACTTTATCTTTTTTGCTTTGTTTTTTCAGCGGGGTGCCGGTGTGCTCCAAACCAATTGGTTCATAGCCAGCGTCCTGACAGAACTGCTGCTGGTCTTTTCCATTCGGTCGATGATGCCTGCCTGGAAATCCGGGGTCCCTTCCGGCATACTGACCGGGCTCACCCTGATCAGCATGGCTGCCGCCATATTCCTGCCTTATTTTCCAATGACTGCCGACTTTTTCGGTTTTCAGCCACCGGCTTTTCAGGATCTTCTTCTTATTTTCCTGATGACCCTGCTATACGGAATGAGTAACGAAATAGTAAAGAAACCTTTGGCAAAATTCCTGGTTAAACACCAGACCCTATCCTGAAGCATAAGGAGGAATCGACGATGAATGAGATGATGTGGCTCTATGCTGCCGTCTGGAGCGGATTAGCCGGGCTTGCTCTCGTTGTGGGTGCTCTGGTGGGATATCTGATTCCCTTGGGGCAGCGGCTGGTGGCCGCCATCATGGCCTTCGGCAGCGGGGCACTGATTTCAGCCCTTTCCTTTGAATTGGTTGGCAAATCCTATGAGTCCAGCGGATTCCTGGCTACCGGCATTGGTTTTTTTTCAGGTGCTACCATTTACACCCTTGCCAATTTAGCCTTGTGCCGCAAGGGAGCTAAACATCGGAAACGGTCCAACATCAGTGGAAAACTGGACGAAACACAAACATCCAGCAATCCCCTGGCTATTGCAGTAGGGGCATTGCTGGATGGTATTCCGGAATCCATTGTAATCGGTCTGGGAATCGCTCAGGGTGGCGTAGTAAGCCTGGTCACCGTGTCTGCCGTGCTTCTGTCGAATATTCCCGAAGGGCTGTCCAGTGCTGCCGGGATGAAAAACAACAATCATAAATTGGTTTATGTCCTGTTGGTCTGGGGAGGCATCGCCCTGACTACCCCAATTTTCGGTGCTTTGGGTTACCTGTTTTTTTCCCAGGCATCGGCCCAAACCATCTCCATCATCACAGCCGCTGCAGCTGGAGCCATCCTGGCCATGATCGTGGATACCATGATGCCGGAAGCCTTCGAAGAAACCCACAATTTTGCAGGCTTCATTACCATGTTGGGCTTTCTGGCAGCCTTTCTGATCGGTGACCTTTGAAAGGAATGGGGTTATAAGGTGAGTTCCATGATTTCAGGGAAACAGGAAACCTGGAACTGATGACAGTCCAGGCACTTGCTTATTTTAGGAGACCCTTCCCGGGGGATGATCACAAATCCGAAGGTCTTGAAGAAGTCCGGAACCTTTGCCACCAGCATCAGTCGTTTGGCCTCCTGCAACCGGGTTTCTTTCAGCAAGACTTCCATCATCCGAGTACCGATGTCCAAATGGCGGAAAGAAGGATCTACCGCAATGTCTCCCACGATATACTCCCCGTCCCGCGTTTCCAGCACGATGGCTCCCATTCTCTTCCCATCTTCTTCAGAAATGGCTTCCCAGCATCGAATCAACCCCTCAGGAGGGAATTCGTCCAACTCGATTTCCAAACCGTTTTCCTCAAACATCCGGGCTAATGCTTCGTATTCTTTCGTCTCCCTGATAATCATGATTTCCCCTCCCTTTATTTATAGGGCGATATCAGCTGCTCCGATGGTACCTTGAAGGGATTCCAGGTAAGCCTCGGATTCGTAATAAGCTTTCATCTCTTTTGCTTTTTCCAGCCGTTCATCGTATCGGAATTCCTTGATGACGGATTCATTGATGGGGTTGCCGATGAATTCTTCCAGATTGCTGATCATTTTATCGATCAGACGGATATCGGTTTTCTGCTTATTTTCCAGCCGCTTCAGATACCAATCACTGGTCAGGATGGTTTCCTTCCGGAATAAATCCCGGATTTCCTCTGATCCCAGGTCTTTCCCCTCAAAATGGCCGTGGACCATGATGTGAAGCAGGGCCTTGATGGGTGGAATGGCTTCCTCCACGCTGCCGTCTTCAAAATAATGGGCTGCTGCTTTTTTATGCCCATTGGTGATGTTCATCACCCCATCCACAAAGTCATCCAGACCCTGGAGCTCCGGCTTCAGGATTTCTTCGCTGAAAATGCTCTGGGGTTCATCAAAAATCTTGCCCATATATTTGTAACAGAAGACATCGGTCATCCGATATCCCAGCCGGCTGGCAGGAACGGTTACGCCGTTGTGATCAAAATCCTCTATCTTTTCAAAGGAACCTTCTTCGATCAATTTTTTCGGATCCCGCTCATGCTCCTTGAGCCGGGACCAAAGTTCCGGCACCAGCATGGAAATATCGTGATCCACTTTTACGTTGGCTCCGATATGGCCGGCAGGAGTAGTGAAAATGTTGTAATCCCCCAGAACATAGGATAGGAGGGCGTTATTCAGGTCATAAACCGGAAGCAGCATGTTGAAGGGAGCCTTGGTCAGTGCTCCTTCGGAACCAGCTCCGGTAGTGGACGGGGATTTTCCCGTCAGACTGCTGATGAAGTCCATAAACAGTTCCGGCATTTCCTGGTAATGAATCGGGTTGTATACGCTGAGAGGGGGAATCTTCTTCCCGTTCTCCATGCCCGGCGGGTTGTTCCTTCGACCCGGCAGTATGGCGTTGACCGGCATCAGTACCGGGTGATCCAAAGGAATTTTTCTTCCGAAACGTTCTCCCACCTCAGCCAGCTGCATCTGCAAGGGATTCATAAAATCCTTCCGATGTTCCAGGTATCTTGGATTCTTACTGGGCTTTCCATCCACCAGTCGGGGCTCAGAGGATACAACACAGTATTCGTCATCACCCTTCAGGAAATCTTCGATATGCTTTCGAACCGGCTCCGTGTAACGGATATAGCTCATGACGTCATTTTTAATTTCTTCCACTTCTTTTTTGGTCAAAGGCTGGAAGTTGGTAACAAAAAGGTTATCGCTGGACAGATCCTTTTCCGCCTGCAGGTCATAACCCTTAATAATAGCATCATCGGGACGCTGGAAGAATCGGTATTCGCAATTGGCTACAAACTTATAGCTGGAGTTGTGGTAGGCCGGATTGACGTGCTCCAGCTGTTTAGCCGGCACCAGAACCGATGCTGTGATGTCATCTTCCATCTGAAGCTTTTCACTGGGCATAAAGTCCATTCGCAGCTTGAAGATTCTCCAGGCATCGTTATCCCCAAAGCCTACTCTCAGATAGCTGGGCCGAATGTTTCTCTTGTCAAACTTCAGTTCATGGCCCGGCTGACCGTTGATCATATCTACCGTGAAGTGGCTGCGCCAGTCTTCGCCCCAGGAATACTGATAGAATCGCTTGACCATGAAGACCAGGGCCTTGACATGATTGGGAATAGCCGATACATAAGCGTTGAATTCATCGGTATAAAGGGGGGACGGAGTCAGCAGCTTGATCACCGATCCCAGGGTTCGGTCTACGGACAGGATGGGGCGGGCCGGTCTTGTCCGATCCGGGCAGTCCTTCCATCTCTTTCGATAATCATACTTCAGGATCTTCTCCACATAATCCAGGTCCTTCTTCAGATCGTTGACAAAATAGGTGCCGTAGATGATAGAGTTGCTGATAGACTTGGAAATTTCTGATTTCCCGCCTCCTGAAACGGTACAGGGCTTATGGCAAAAGGTACCGGTGGCTTCGGTGCTGATCAGTTTCCAAACAGGAGCCTCCGGATGGCGTTCAATGTGGAGTTTTTCTCCGTTGGGCAGGATGTAAAAATAATCCGGCAGCAGCTTGATGGATCGCATTTTATCCCGATACATCCAGGAAATCTCGTTTCGGTGAAGATCGACCTTGATATTTTCCGGCAGGTATAACACCTGCTTGTTGATCTTGTCGATACCATAGTGGTCATCCTGCAGATCCATGATGGATCCATAGTTATTAATCACTTCCTCAAAACTATAGCCCTCCAGGCTGGCATCTTCCAGGGCATTGTAATTGACCCCCAGATTTTTCTGCGGATAGGCAATGGTCCCCCCTGCATGTTCCTCTTCCACGTTCCCGAAAAGGTTGGCAGCAAAACCGATTTGGGTTTTGATTTCTTTCTTGGAATACCCAAAATAGTTGTCCGCGATGAGGGTTACCGCCACGCCGCACTTATCCCGGCAGGTCAGTTTAAAGGCGTTTCCTCCGTTATAAAGTTCATCCTCCTTTTCATAGCACATCCCGTCCCGCTTTTGCCTTTCTGTTGCGGTTGAAATGTGGGGAAGCCCCAGCTCTTTCTTGGTCATCTTGGACAGATGGGGAGCCAGGAGAATGTAACCGGTATGACCGGACCATTTTTCCAGATCCAGTCCCGAATCGTTCTTATGGAAGGTAGGATCCCCCATATTACCGAAAACGGATTCCAAAAAGTCCAGGTTGGAAACCAGTGCGCCCGGAGCCATAAACAGGACCTCCATCCGCTTTTCTCCCTTCACTCCGGGAACCTTCGGTGAAACCAGGGGCTTGATCATCAGGGCTACAAAGGTTCTGGCCTGATCCTTCTGATTGATGGTAAAGGGCAGAGTCTTCAGCTCCTCCGGAGGATTGATGGCTGCGGCATAGAGCCTCCGAAAGGTTTCCTTAGGGACAGCCTTTTTATCATTGGGAATGGGGAGCCCTCCTTCAACGATGTGGAAGGAGCCCTCCGTAGTCCGGCGGTCGTTTCTGGGATTGTGAAGGACACCCTGTTTGATTCGGTAACTGTTGATGTATTCGTTCGCAAAGGTGTTGCTGTCCGGTGGCAGGGACATTTCTCTGGCCAGTCCGTAATGATCCAGTGTCAGGTATTCGTCAATGCCCTCGGGCGGATTCTCTGAATCGGAAAAATAGCTTCGGAAGAACTGGTTGATCCGCTTATGGATTCCCACCTGGTTCACGTCCACCATTCTGGTTTTTTCTTTGTAATCCTTGATGATGTCATCAAAGAGGTCAATGAAATAGGTGGCACTGTCCTCTTCTTGTCCTGCCGGCCGGCAGATGGGCAGTCCCTTGGAAGCCAGCTTAAAGTTAATGTATTGGATCCGGTCCTCCCGGGTCGTGATCGGATCGATGTCCCCAAAATCGATTCCTAATTTTTTACGTGTCGACATAATTTACCTCCTTTTGATTGTAATATTTTAATAAGTATACCTTCCCTT
>JBLJBD010000053.1:0-4794 GCA_047637815.1 Anaerovoracaceae bacterium | reverse complement strand
GCACTCCGTTGTAATCAGCCGCAAGAGCAGCGGCACCGATCAGCACATCGCCGACGCCGGCTTTGCAGGCATAGCTGGGTCTGTGATGACCGCTGAACCGTTCTACCAGCATGCCGACGAAGTCGGTTTCTCCATTCAGGAAAATCCGATCCTTAGGTACGAAAACATGGTCGAAGACGATAAGGGCTTCATGACCTCCGAATTGGCTGTTGCCAACATCGATGTCCCCCTCTTCCATTTTTCTGGTATCGCAGGACTGACGGCCGTAAATCAGGGTGATCCCCGGTGTGTCTGAGGGAACGGAAAAACAGACCGCATAATCCCTGTCCTCCGGCTTCATAGCCACGGTGGGCATGACCAGCACTTCGTGGGAATTGACGATTCCGGTTTGATGGGCTTTGCAGCCATTGACCACGATGCCGTCTTCCCGTCTTTCCACAACACGGAGGTAAAGGTCCGGATCCACCTGATTGCTGGGCGAAAGGCCCCGATCCCCTTTAACATCAGTCATGGCTCCGTCTACCACAAGATCTTCGTTCTGAACATATTTCAGATACTCGATGAAGTTTTTCTGATAATCGGTTCCGTAGGCTTGATCGATCTCAAAGGAGGTGGCATAGACCGCATTGAAGGAATCCTGTCCAACGCATCGCTGGAAGCAACAGGCCATTTTCTGGCCGAGCATTCTCTGCCGCTTAACTTTTTGTACCAAATCCTTAGTTGAACTGAAAACATGGTTGAACAGATTGATTTTTTCCCCTGTCAGAGATGACGTGACAGTCATCAGATCTTCATGGAGCGGGTCCAGAGCCAGGTCATAGGTCATAGCCACCGCATTCATGGATGGGATGATGATTGGATGGTCTACCGGGGATTCCACTTTTTCACCGAACATATAGAGGTTCAGGTTTAACTTCCGAAGACTATCAATATACTGAGCGCCGGTTTTCATTGCCATTTGCATATCCTCCTTTTTTTCTTTATAATAAAATCATACCATTTCACTATGTCGGATAGATAGATATGGTTCGACCTAAAAATACATAAATCGACAAAAACTAACAGCAAAGGGGGAAGAAAAGATGAAGGAACTGTATGATTATATTTTCCGGAGAAAATCCACCCGGGCATTCACCGAAGAGCCCATGACCGACCAGGAATTGGAAGAGATTGATGGATTTTTAAAAAGAGCGAGGCATCTGTTCCCTGAAGAACATTTCCGGTATCGGATCGTCCGGGAAGTCCGAAAGCTGCTGCCCCTGAAAGCGCCATACTATCTTCTGATTTATGGGGATGGTTCCGATGAGGCCATGATGAATATCGGATTTATCTTTCAGCAGTTGGATTTGCATTTTTCCAGCATCGGTATCGGCGCCTGCTGGCTGGGTACAGCCAAGCCGGGAGAAGAAAAGGATCAAAGCACCGATTACCGGATTGCTATTGGTTTCGGTAAGACTGCCTATCCACCCTATAGGGATCCACAGGGATTTAAAAGGAAGCCGCTGGATGAAATAAGCAATGGCTGGGATGAAAGGATTGAGGCGGCTCGGCTGGCACCCTCTGCTGTCAACGGACAGCCCTGGTTTTTTGAGTCGGTTCAGGGGGAGATCTGGGTTTACCGAAAAAAATTGAGCCCGCTGGAAAAATTGGTTTCCGGTCGTTGGGTTCCGGTGGATATGGGGATTGCCCTGGCTCATATTTATATTGCTTCCGAATATCAGGGAAGGGAATTTGTCTTTATCCGGGATCCGGAAAAACCGACGCTGAAAGGTCTGACATACGTGGGTACAGTTCAATGAAAAAAGAAGCCCTCTCTCTGGGATTATATAATCCTTTGAGGGGGCTCCCTTTTTGTTTTATACTATTTCAGAAGGATTGTTATTGGAACTTTGCCTGTTAAAGCGTGGTCTTCCAAAGACCATGGAGGTTGCAGTATTCATATACAGCAACAGCTTCTTCGCCTTCCATCAGGAAATCTGCTTTGGCTGCTTCTCCCGGTTTCAGGAACTTTTTCTGTGCGCCCTTGCTGGTTTCCAGATAAATGAAGGTGATATAGTGTTCCGGCTCCATGGGATGGGGAACGGAACCAACCTCAACAGAAACCTTGTTGCCATCGACTTTTACTACCGGTACGTGTTTTTCCTGGCTGGCATCCACGGTGTTGGCCACGATTTCGCTCATGGCTTCTCCGCAGCAGATCATCGGAACGCCGGAATCCTGAACCATTTCTACCATATTTCCGCAGTGTTTACATACAAAAAATTTTACGTTTGACATACTCATTTCCTCCAAGATTGTTGTTATTGAATGATAGCCTGTTATGTTCATTTATTACCCAGCATTCTGGGTATATAACCAAGGAAAATGTAAATTTGTGTCTTCCGGGCAATCCTTTAACCCAAAAATCGACAAGGCAAGGGGGATATTGACAAGAATTTATCCAGGGATTTTTTTTAGATTGACAACTATTATACATAGTGGTAAAATCTAATTCGTACGCACTTTTAAAGGTTTTTTTTTTAAGTCATTCCCTAGTAAAACGCTATGAGATATTGGAAAATGGTTTTTCCTTGTTTATAAGTTTTTTCTTGGCCGACATGATAAAGGAAAAAAACTTGGGTATATTTTTAACAATAAAGGCTATTTTACAACCCGTTTGTTAAATAAAGGAGCAAAGAATGAAAAAAATAGTAATTATCGGAGCAGGATATGCAGGAATCCTGACAGCCAAAAAATTGGCGAAAAAGTTTAAAAAGCGGGAAGAGGTACAGATTTCTATTATCGACCGAAATCCCTACCACACCATGCTGACAGAGCTTCATGAAGTGGCCGCCAACCGGGTAGACGAAGACAGCATCAAGATCAGCCTGGAAAAGGTCTTTTCCGGACGAAATGTGGATGTAGTCCTGGATACGGTGGAGTCCATTGATTTCGACGGAAAACAGGTAAAGGGAGCGGTAGCTTCCTATGAGTACGATTATCTGGTGATGGCAGCGGGATCCAAGCCCACCTACTTCGGTGTCAAAGGTGCTGCGGAGCATGCCTTCAACCTGTGGTCCTATGACGACGCAGTCCTATTAAAGGAAAGAATCGAAAACACCTTCCGAAAAGCTGCCCTGGTTACCGACCTGGAAGAAAAGAAGCGAATGCTGACCTTCTATGTGGTAGGTGCCGGCTTTACCGGAGTGGAAATGGTCGGAGAACTGGCAGAGTATGCTCCCATTCTCTGCAAGAAGCACGAAATTCCAATGGAACAGGTTTCCATGATCAACGTGGACATTTTACCCAGAGCGGTCCCGATTCTCCCGGAAAAGCTTTCAGCCAAAGTAGAAAAACGGCTTAATAAAATGAATGTTAAGACGATGTTCGGAACCGGTGTCGTTGAAATCGGCGAAGAATACATCGACCTGAAAATAGGAGAAGAAGTACAGCGAAAAGAAGCGGGTACTGTAATCTGGGCAGCCGGAATCGAAAGCTCTGACATCACCAATGATGCAGCAAAAGAGTTGGCTTCTGTAGGCCGTGGCCGGATTAAGACGGACCAGTTCCTGAGATCCGTTGACCGGGAGGATGTTTACATCGCCGGCGACAATATGTTCTATATTCCGGAGGGGGAAGAAACACCCGTACCTCAGATGGTAGAAAATTGTGAACACAGTGCATCTACTGTTGCCCACAATCTGGCAGCGGCTATCAACGGCGGGTCCATGGAAGTCTATAAGCCTTCCTTCCATGGCGTCATGGTCTGCATCGGCGGACGATATGGCGTCGCCCGGGTAGGCCTGCCCAACATGATGATGAACCTGCCCTCCTTCCTGGCCATGCTGTCCAAGCATTTCATCAACATCATCTATTTCATGCAGGTGCTGGGCTGGAACAAAGTATTCAGCTATGCCCGTCATGAATTCTTTACCATTAGAAATAAGCGAAGCTTTGTGGGCGGACATTTCTCCAATCGTTCTCCCAGCTTCCTGCTGATGCCCCTGCGGGTATGGCTGGGCTGTGTATGGGTCTTCGAAGGAATCAAGAAATACCTGGAAGGCTGGATGTCAGAACCGAAGCTGGAAAACTTCTTCGGCGGGGCCCAAGCCTGGTATGACAGCATCACCAATGCGGGAGCAGGCGGCGAAGCCGAATCCTGGGCTACTTCATCCTCCAATGGCTTCCAGTTGATCGATACGGTGAGCGCGGCAACAGGCGAAGCTGCTGAAGCGGTAACCGTGGCAACTGGTGAAGGCGGCGTCGAAGCAGTAGTATCCGCCGGTGTGGAAATCATCAACTTCAACTTCCTGGACTTTATTCGGGTGATCTTTGTATCCGGAAAAGAATTGGATGCTGCCACTATGGCAGACTATGCATTAAAATTGGATATGCCCTTGATGAACTGGTTTGTTGACACCTTTATCCTGGCCAGCGATTCCATGCAGGTATTTATGCAGTCCTTCATCGTCGTAGCAGAAATCCTGATCGGCCTAGCCTTGATCGGTGGCTTGTTCACCTTCCTGGCAGCCGGATTCTCCATCGTACTGCAGGCCATGTTCATGATGACCACCGGACTGTACCTGACCACCTTCTGGATGGTGTTTGCTGCCATTGCGGTTCTCATCGGCGGCGGAAGCACTCTGGGTCTGGATTACTATGCAATGCCCGTTCTGAAGGATAAGTGGTCCAGAACCAAATTCGGCAGAAAGTGGTACTTATATAATGATTAATCAACAGTCTGTTCCTTCAGAGGTCCTGTACTATTCCTTTGAGGAAGCTCTGGAACAGACAAGGGCCCTGGTGGAAACCTCT
>JBLJBD010000052.1:0-4219 GCA_047637815.1 Anaerovoracaceae bacterium | reverse complement strand
ACCGGTTCAGGAAAGACCTTTACCATGGCCAACGTCATTGAAAAGGTCCAGAAGCCCACTCTGGTGATTTCCCACAATAAAACCCTGGCGGCCCAGCTCCACGGGGAGTTCAAGGAATTTTTCCCGGAAAACGCGGTGGAATACTTTGTCAGTTACTACGACTATTACCAGCCGGAAGCCTATGTGGCTTCCACGGATACCTATATTGAAAAAGACTCGGATATCAACGTGGAGATCGAAAAACTCCGCCATTCCGCTACCGCTGCCCTGGCAGAACGACGGGATGTGATCATCGTAGCCAGCGTGTCCTGCATTTATGGACTGGGAAGCCCGGTGGATTACGAAAACCAGATGCTTTCCCTGAGGGTCGGAACCGAGCGGAGCCGCCAGGATATCCTGCGAAAGCTGGTGGATATCCAGTATGCCAGGAACGACATGGCCTTCGAACGGGGAACCTTCCGGGTTCGGGGGGACATCATCGATATTTTCCCGGCAGGAGCGGAGAGTCCCGTCCGGGTGGAGCTCTTTGGAGACGAAATCGAAACCATCAAGGAAATCAACCCCGTAACGGGGGAAATCATGGCCCTGCGGAGCCATATCTCCATCTTCCCGGCATCTCATTACGCCACCTCAAAAGAAAACATCCAACGGGCGGTGATCACCATTGAAGAGGAACTGGAGGACCGGATCCGGTGGTTCAAGGAACGGGGGAAACTGATCGAAGCCCAGCGGATCGAACAGCGGACCCGATACGACATGGAGATGCTCCGGGAAGTGGGCAGCTGCAAAGGCATCGAGAATTACTCCCGCCACATCAACGGCCTGCCCCCCGGCAGCCGGCCCTATACCCTCATCGACTATTTCCCCGATGACTTTCTGATCATCATTGACGAATCCCACGTCATGCTCCCTCAATTGAGGGCCATGTATGCGGGAGACCAGGCCAGAAAGGGATCTTTGGTAGAATACGGATTCCGTCTGCCGTCCGCGCTGGATAATCGCCCCCTGCAATACCAGGAGTTCGAATCCCTCATTAACCAGGTGGTCTATGTCAGCGCCACACCGACTGCTTATGAAGTACAGGAAAGCGGCGGCATATCCGCGGAACAAATCATCCGGCCTACGGGTCTGCTGGATCCGGAAATCACCATTCATCCGACCGAAGGCCAGATCGACCATCTGATCGGGGAAATCAACCAGGTCACCGCCAAAGGCGAAAAGGTCCTGGTCACCACCCTGACCAAAAAAATGGCCGAAAGCCTGACTGACTACCTGAAAAATGCCGGTATCAAGGTCCAGTACCTCCATTCCGAGGTCCACACCCTGGAACGGATGGAGATCCTGCGGGATCTTCGGACCGGGGTCTACGACGTGCTGGTTGGGATCAACCTGCTGCGGGAGGGACTGGACATTCCCGAGGTCTCCCTGGTGGCCATCCTGGATGCGGACAAGCAAGGCTTCCTGCGCAGCGAGACCTCCCTGATCCAGACCATTGGCCGGGCAGCCCGAAACGCCCACGGACGGGTCATCATGTATGGGGACGGGATCAGCGATTCCATGCAGAAGGCAATCAATGAAACGGACCGGAGAAGGTCCATTCAGCACGCATACAACCAGAAACACGGAATCACTCCGACTACCATCGAAAAATCCGTCCGGGAGGTCATCGAAGCTACCCGGGCTGCCGAGACCCAGATGGAATACTATCACGGAAAATCTCCCCTGGAATTGACACGGGGAGAAAAGGCCGATTACATCAAGAAACTGGAAACGGAAATGAAGCAGGCAGCCAAAGATATGCACTTTGAGCGGGCCGCTCAACTTCGTGACCTGATATTCGAACTGAAAGCAAATTAAGGAGCAAGAATGGCAAAGGATATCGTTATAAAAGGTGCCAAGGAACATAATCTGAAAAATCTGAGCATCACCATACCCAGAGATCAAATGGTGGTGCTGACCGGCGTTTCCGGCTCGGGGAAATCCTCCCTGGCCTTTGATACCATCTATGCAGAAGGACAACGGCGTTACATGGAGAGCCTGTCTTCCTACGCCCGCCAGTTCCTGGGGCAGATGGAAAAACCGGATGTGGAATACATCGAAGGACTGTCCCCGGCCATCTCCATCGACCAGAAGACCACCAGCAAGAATCCCCGGTCCACCGTGGGAACCGTAACGGAAATCCACGATTACCTGAGGCTTCTTTATGCCCGGATTGGCATACCCCATTGTTATATCTGCGGCAAGGAAATCTCCAGTCAGTCCACGGATCAGATCGTGGATGCCATCCTGGAGATGGAAGAGGGGACCCGAGTCCACATTCTGGCTCCGGTAATCCGGGAGCGGAAGGGGGAGCACGAAAAGATCCTGGAGAGGATCCGGAAGGAAGGCTTCACCCGGGTCCGGGTGGACGGAGAAATCTACAACCTGGGGGAAGATGAGATCTCCCTGGAAAAGACCCATAAGCACACCATTGAAATCGTCATTGACCGGCTGGTGATCCGGTCGGGAATTGAAAGCCGTCTGGCAGAAGCCATCGAACTGGCCATTCTCCATGGAGACGGGCTGGTTCTGGCCAACGAGCGGGTCTTCAGCACTAAGCTGGCCTGCCCGGAACATGGGGTAGGCATTGAGGAAATGGAACCCCGGATGTTCTCCTTCAACAATCCCTTCGGTGCCTGTCCGGAGTGCAATGGGCTGGGCTTCAATCAGCGGATCGATCCGGATCTGATCATTGAGAACCAGGACCTCAGCATTGTTGACGGCTGTCTGGGGACTATTTTCGCTTCCATGGAAGTGGCCGGATTCTATAGGCAGATGATCGAGGCTCTGGCGGAGGAGCATCACGTGGATCTCCATACCCCTTACCGGGAGCTTCCGGACAAGTTTCGGCAGGAGCTCTTGTACGGAACGAAGGGAAGGCACATCAAGTACCAGTATAAAAGCAGGACCTCCGGCCGGGTTTCCAAAATGGACCATCCTTTTGAGGGGGTGCTGAACAATCTGGAGCGCCGATACCGGGAAACCAATTCCGACTATATTAAAACGAAAATGGAGCAGTATATGCGGATTACCCCCTGCGATACCTGCGGCGGCAAACGGCTCAAGCCGGAGGTGCTGGCCGTAACCGTAGGAGGAATTAATATTGCCCAGCTTTCCGATAAAGCCATCCGGGATGCCCTGGATTTTATTACAGCCCTGCAGCTCAGCGAAATGGAAAAGGCCATCGCCGTCCAGATTCTCAAGGAAATCCGGGAACGGCTCCAGTTTCTCATCGACGTGGGCTTGGATTATCTGACCCTATCCCGGGCCTCCGGCAGTCTGTCGGGAGGGGAATCCCAGCGAATCCGGCTGGCCACCCAGATCGGTTCCAGTCTGGTGGGGGTTGTCTACATCCTGGATGAACCCAGCATCGGCCTGCACCAGCGGGACAATGAGATGCTGCTGAAAACCCTTCGCCACCTGACGGATTTAGGCAATACCCTGATCATCGTGGAACACGACGAGGATACGATGATGGCGGCAGATCACATCGTGGACATCGGCCCCGGGGCAGGAGTACACGGCGGAGAAATCGTGGCCCAGGGGACCATTCAGGATATTATGGCTTGCGAAGAATCCCTGACCGGTCAGTATCTGACGGGCAAGAAAAGTATTCCGGTGCCGGCCGGAAGGCGGGATGGGAATGGACTGACCCTGAAGATTCTTGGGGCAGAAGAAAACAATCTGAAGAAGGTAGACGCTGAAATCCCTCTGGGAAAATTCGTCAGCATCACCGGGGTTTCCGGATCGGGCAAGAGCAGCCTGATCAACGAGATCCTCTATAAAAGCCTGGCCCAGCATTTTTACCGGGCCAAGGACAAACCGGGGAAACACAAGGCCATCCAGGGCCTGGAGCATATCGACAAAGTCATCGACATCGACCAGTCTCCCATCGGTAGAACCCCCAGATCCAATCCGGCTACTTACACCGGCGTTTTCACCCCCATCCGGGACCTGTTCGCCCAACTGCCGGAAGCGAAGCTGAGGGGCTATGAAAAGGGCCGCTTCAGCTTCAATGTTAAAGGAGGGCGCTGCGAAGCCTGTAGCGGAGACGGTATCATCAAGATCGAGATGCATTTCCTCCCCGATGTTTATGTGCCCTGCGAAGTCTGCAAAGGAAAGCGCTACAACCGGGAAACCCTGGAAGTCAAATACAAGGGCAAGAGCATCTTTGATGTGC
>JBLJBD010000051.1:0-28301 GCA_047637815.1 Anaerovoracaceae bacterium | reverse complement strand
TGAGCAGATTCGGCTGGGCTTTTCCCTCTTTTCCAATGATAAAAAAAGTGGCTTGAATATTATAATTTTTTAAAATTTCCAGAATTTCCGGGGTCCTCTTTGAAGGCCCGTCGTCGAAGGTAAGGTAGACTGTGTTGGGGGATTCACTTTTGGGGGAAGCAAGGGCAGCATGCATATCCGGATAGATTTTTTGGTACTCGATGGGACTGGCTTCCTGAAAGGCCGGATCATTCTCCGATTGAACAGGAATGTTTTGGGATTCCTGCCCGTTGAGCTGTTCTTCGTAGTGTTTGTTGATGGCGGCTAAACGCATCGATGTGGCAGAAAGTCCAAGAATAATAAGGATAATAACGGTAAGAATCAGGTGCTTGAAAAATTTTACACTCCCAAAATACATAGCACACTCTTTCTGTAGTTCACCTATCAAAGGGGCAGATTTATTATATATAGAATTAATTATACCGGCCCTGTTCATTCTTTTCAACCGGTTTCATCCTTTTGGGGGAGCCTTTTTAAGGATTTCACTCCTGGTTGCTGGCTGATTTTCCGCTGCTCAGCAGCCAGATGGAAATAGCACCGATGACAATGACCGCTCCTGCCAGGGCTGCCCGGCCCGGAACCTCTCCATAGAACAACAGGACCCAAACCGGATTCAGAAGGGGTTCCAGGGTCCCGATCAGGGAGCAGGCCAAGGGGGAACAGTGCCTGGATGCCAAGCCATAGAGGATATACGGAATTCCCAGCTGAAAAATCCCCAGAATCACTACGAACAGAAGCTCTCTGCCGGTGGTGGCGAATCCGAGGAAGGGAACAGATGCGGTACCGATTACCGCAGTAAAAACATGGGCCAGCAGAATGCCGCTGAGCCG
Organism: Anaerovoracaceae bacterium; assembly: GCA_047637815.1. Classification (GTDB taxonomy): domain Bacteria; phylum Bacillota; class Clostridia; order Peptostreptococcales; family Anaerovoracaceae; genus UBA5559. The sequence goes on along the minus strand of JBLJBD010000051.1, from coordinate 27,432 downwards.
GAAAGAATCATTTTCGCCGGAAAGGCTTACGACGACGAACATCAGGGCCAGAAAGATTCCTGCCAGAATGCCCAGCAGGTTGCCGGCCAGGCTTCCCGGGGAAAGTTCGTCAAAAAAGAAGAGGGCAATACCAAGGCCGGTAAAGGCCACTACTCCAATATCCCGCCTCTTCAGAGGGGCCTTTAGGAAAAGAGCCGACATGAGAAGGATGAAGATGGGGGCCGTATACTGGAGAACGATGGCATTGGCTGCCGTGGTCAGTTTATTGGCGATGACAAAACTGATACAGGAACCGGATAGCCCGATTCCTGCCAGTATGGAATATTTATTTACGATGAAGCTGCGGCCGGTAGCCTTCATGAAGGCCAGCAACACCAGCCCGGAAAGGATGCTTCTTCCTCCGGCAATCTGAAGGGGATGCCAGGAGATCCATTTGATGAAGATTCCGGCGATGCTCCAGAGAATGGCGCAGAGGGCCATCATCAGCATGGCCTTTCGCTGCTGTGCTTTTAAGTCCATGATTCTATGCCTATTTATCCAAAATACAGATTGGTGGTAACGTATTCCGGGTCACAGGTGACATCCACACCAAGAGACCGGAGAGTCTGCTCATCCCGATCACTGAGAATTGCCGTACAGTGGGCTCTGCACCCCTTTAGCCGGGCCAGCTGATCCAACGCCGCCTGGGCCGATGGATTGGTTCCGGCGGAAATGGTCAGGGCACTTAAAATTTCTTCACAGTTGAGACTGGACCGGTCCTGCTGCAAAATATCCTTTTTCAGATGCTGAATGTCCCCCAGAACCGAAGGAGAAATGAGATGAATCTCATCGGACTGGCCGGACAGCTTCTTGATCGCATTCAGAATGCAGGCAGCTGCCGCCACCATTCTCCGGGAACTTCTGCCGGTGACGAAACTGCCATCGGGCATTTCGATAGCCATCACTACCACGTTTTCGTAGCGGGCATCACAATTGCGCTTATACTCTGAATATTCCCGGGCTGGCCTCACCACCCGACGATCTTCCACGGTAATCCCCATGTCGTCCATCAGCAGCTTGGAACGGTTCAGGGAATCCTCATCGATTTTTCCCTTTTTATAATTGGTTTCTGCGATGATATAGCGCCGGATGATTTCCTGCAGCGCTGCTTCCCGGACCGCTTGATCATCAATGATGCCGTATCCGGCCCGATTGACACCCATGTCGGTGGGAGACTTGTATTCTGATTCCATTCCGGTGATTTTTTCGATGATTCGCTTGACCACCGGGAACACTTCCAGGTCCCGGTTATAGTTTACCGCCATCTTTCCGTAAGCTTCCAAATGGAAGGAGTCGATCATGTTCACGTCCTTCAGGTCCGCTGTAGCCGCTTCATAAGCCACGTTCACCGGATGCTTCAGGGGCAGGTTCCAGATGGGGAAGGTCTCAAACTTGGCATAACGGACCTTGGTTCCCCGGCGGTAATCATGGTACAGCTGAGACAGACAGGTCGCCAGCTTACCGGATCCTCCTCCGGGACCGGTAACCACCACCAGGGGTTTGGTTACTTCGATATAGGGATTGGCCCCATAGCCTTCGTCGCTGACGATCAGATCCACATCGGTGGGGTAGCCCTTGGTGAAGGTATGTTTATAGGTTTTGATGCCTCTCCGGTTCAACTTATTGATGAACATGTTGACCGCCGGCTGTTCTTCGTAGCGGGTCACCACCACGCTGTTGATAGCCAGATCATATTTTCGGAATGCATCGATGAGGCGAAGGACTTCCAGATCGTATGTGATTCCAAAATCCTGCCTCGTCTTGTTGGTTGTGATATCCCCTGCGTAAATGCAGATGATGATTTCTGCCTGCTCCTTCAGTTTCTGAAGCAGCTCTATCTTAGCGTTTTCATTGAAGCCCGGCAGAACCCTGGCTGCATGCTTGTCATGGACCAGTTTCCCACCGAATTCCAGGTAGAGCCGTTCGCTGTCTCCCGCCTGAATCCGTTCCAGTATGTGGCTGGACTGCTCTTCAATATACTTTTCTGCACTAAATCCGATTTTTCCCATCGTCTCACCTTCCTTTCAACCTCTAAAAACAACTCTCACATTATATCAAACAAGCCTATGGGAAGCAACGGTAAAACCATAAAAATCCCCCCATAAAAAAACCCAAAAAACGGACAGCCGTCGCCATCCGTTTTAAAGCATCAAATCTCTTATTCAGTTCGTTTTAAGCAGGCCAAGGGCCTTTTCCATCTGCCGGTCCGTTCCGCCGGTTCCGTATACGTAGTCATAGGCAGCTGCCGACAGTTTGTCCCTGGTGGTGAAGTCCAGGACCCCGTAAGCATACAATCCCATGCTTCGCTGAAATCCCTTTACCGCTTCTGTGGTGGCAGCATCCATCACGCCGGAAACCGACAGATCATAGCCCATCAGAGACAGTCGCTGCTGAGCCCCATAAACATTGAGTCCCACCGAAGCAGATCCATACTTAACCTCTTCCGACATGGGGGCAAAGGATTCGTAAAGAGCGATAGTCTCCGGCCCCTTCCTTTCATAGCTGTCTATGACAACATCCGGCGTGATCCCCTTTTCGTGGATGGTCCGCCCCAAAGGTGTGGTGAAATAGTAGGCGGAGTATTTGACCTGATTGCCGTTTCCCGCATCGGTGACCACCTGGGCAATCCCTTTGCCGAAGGTCGTCTTGCCTACCAGCAGGGCTTTCTTGTGGTCCTGAAGGGCTCCGGCCAGGATTTCTGCCGCACTGGCTGTATTCTCGTTGACCAGAACCACGGTAGGCAGGTTGTAATTGGCCCTTTGGGAAGCCTTATAGCTTTCCACCAGCTTTCCCTGGTTGGTGAAATTGACGATGGCGCCTTCCCGGATGAGGGTATCGGCTACGTCAAAAGCACTGCCCACCAAACCTCCTCCGTTGTTCCGAAGGTCAATGACGATCCGGTCGGCACCCTGTCCGATCAGTTCCCGAAGGGCGATTTCAAACTCGCTGCCCGTATCGTTGTCAAAGGAGGTGATCCGGATCACGCCCACGTTTCCCGGAACTTTTTCTTTGGAAACGCTGAGGGTTCGGACTACTTCCCGGATGATGGAAAAACTCTTCTGGTCCGCCCCCCGCTTAACCGTAACCGTCACCGAAGTGGATACGGGTCCCCGAAGGAGACCGCTGATTTCTTCCAGGGTCATCCCCTTGACGATCTTTCCATCAACCTGAAGGATGATGTCTCCGGCTTTGATGCCGGCCTTTTCAGCCGGTCCTGTCAGAAAGGTGGATACCACCCGGGCTCCTGCAGGGTCCTTTTCGATGGTGACTCCGATGCCGGAAAATTGGCCGCTGACGGTTTCCACGAAGCTGGAGCTGTCCTTATCCGAAACATAATAGACGGTGTAAGGATCGCCCAACGCTTCGGTAGCCCCCGTAAAAGCCCCATCGATCATCTTCTGATAGTCGACGGGGTCCTTGAAGTTCTTTTTAAGATACTGGATATATTGTTCCAGCAGTTCCATCTGCCGGTCCAACTCCCGATCTGTGGTAACCGTTCCGATTTCGGCCCCATAGGCTACGGATCCCTTGGATCCAAAAAAGGCCGGTGCCATGAAAACAAAGGAAAACGAGGTGATGACCATGGCGATCACAATGACGATGGCAATGATCCTGGCAGTTTTTTGGTTCATTCTACTTCCTCCGGTTTTAGTGGTAGTCGGATTCCTGGGGCTCCCCTTCCAGCAGGGCAGGGGGCAGAATCTCGATGTTCAGAAGGCTGCGGCCTTCACTGAGGCCCTTCAGGCTGATGTGGTAGTCGATGTCCACGGTGCCGTTTCCGTCCCTGGAAAGGGTGCTTCGGATATCGTTGGTCAACAGCTCCATTTCAAAGGAACCGAAGGGGGTATCGTACAATCCTTCCGTCCGCTTTCCCTTCTGAAACTCCATGATCGTATCGGAGCCAGCCCCTTTGCCAAACCGTTTCATCCGAACATTGCCCGACTGGACTCGCAGGCTGGTCTTGCATCCCGGCATACCGGAAAGCTCGCTCTCCTCATAAATGATGTACATGGTATCGCCCTTTTCGTAGAATTTTCCCTCGGTGACGAATTCCATCTGGTCTTCCGCCTCTTCTCCTACAAGGGACCTACCGATTATTCTTAGCATGATATCTTTCATATCCCAAATCCACGATCCTTTCTAATAACTCCCCGTACTCCAGGCCGGCTGCCCGCCAGAGAAGGGGGAACATGCTGAAGCTGGTAAATCCGGGAATGGTGTTGATTTCATTGATGTAGATCCTTCCGTTTCCCCTGTCACGGAAAAAATCCACCCGGGCGAAGCCGGCTCCGTCGATGGCCTCATAGGCCTTGGAAGCCAGGTCCCTCAATTCCTCTGACAGCTCCGGGCTGATATCTGCCGGAATGCACATCCGGGATTTCCCGCCGTCAAAGTACTTGGCCTTATAATCATAAAACTCCTGGGAAGGAAGAATCTCTCCTACTACAGATACCCGATTCCCGTAGTTTCCAATCACCCCGGCCTCGTATTCCTGGCAGGGAATGGCCTCCTCCACGATGATCCGACGATCGTACCTGGCCGCCATCATCAGGGCTTCCACCAGCCCTTCCCGGTTCTTCGCCTTGCTGATTCCCACGCTGGAACCCATGTTGGAAGGTTTGACGAACAGGGGATAGGGCATCAGTCCTTCGATTCTCCGGATTTCCTCTTCCAGCCCTTCCACCAGCCGCTCTGAGGGCAGCCAGGTATAGGCGCAGACCGGCAGTCCTGCCTGCTGAAAAACCTGCTTGGATGCAATCTTATCCATGGCCAGGGCAGAAGCCAGTACGCCGCAGCCGCAATAGGGAATGTCCAGCATCTCAAAAAGACCCTGGATGGTTCCGTCTTCTCCGTAGGGACCGTGGAGGATTGGCAAAGCGATATCCATGTACTGCCGAAGGCTGCCGATCTCAAACCGCTGCCCCAGGCCTTCCCACTTTCCGTTTTCAATCAGCTCCGGAGGTCCTTCATAGAGAAGCCATTCTCCGCTTTTAGTTATGCCGATGGGTACCAGCCGGTACTGGCTCTCTTCCATAGCCCGGATGACCGATGCTGCAGACAGCAGCGATATCTCATGCTCACCGGACTTGCCGCCGAACAGAATGCCTAATCTCCTCATTCCAGCTCCTCCAGAATCTCTGTCAGTTTTTCTCTGTCAAAATGATATTTCTTGGTACAGAACTGGCAGACCAGCTCCGCCTCTCCGTCCTCTTCCAGGATTTCCCGGAGATCCTCCCGGCCGATGGTCATCAGGACCTGCTCCAGTCGCTCATAGGAGCAATCGCAGTTCCATCGGATGTCCCGCCAGCCCAAAATATCCACCCGATGTTCTTCCGGCATACTTCCGAATATTTTATGAAGCAGGTCCTCCAGGAGTCCCGCCTCCGTCTTGCCGGGGCCCGCCAGCATCGCTTCTTCGATCAGGGTGGTCAGGGGTTTCATGTCTCCCAGCATTTTTTCCAAAGCTTCCACCGCTTCTTCCTTAAAGTCCGGCATCATCTGGATGATCATCCCGCCGGAAGCCAGGATACGTCCGTCCCGGCCTACTTTGACTCCCAGGGCTACGGAGGAATTCTGCTGTTCCGAAATATATAAATAAGCCGTCAGGTCATCGGCGATTTCTCCGGTGACAAAGGCGATCTTGCCTACATAAGGTTCCTTCAGACCAATGTCCTTGATGACGGTCAGTTCTCCTGTTCCCAGAGATCCTCCCACATCCAGTTTCCCGGCTTCCGTCAGGGGAAGGGAAACCTCCGGATTGGAAATGTATCCCTTGACCCGGCCGTCTCCCCAGGCCGTAGCCAGAATCTGGCGGGCAGGCCCATCCCCCTTAAAGTGAAGGGTCAGCTTTTCCCGTTCCCCTTTCAGCTGCAGGCCCATCAGCCCGGCCCCCGTCAGGACCCGGCCCAGACCGGCAATGGCCAGGGGGGTAGGGTCGTGAATCTGGCGGGCTTCCTCTACCATGGCAGTAGAAATGGTCAGATAGACCCGGAAGGATCCGCTTTTATCCATACCGATCAGTGCATTTGACATACTGTTATTCTCCTTTGGCAGCTTCTCTGATAATCCCGGTCAGCTGTTCCTTCAGCCTGGTTAAAAAGGCTTCCGCATCCGCTTCGGATTCTGCCCGGGCACTGAGATAAATCTTGAATTTGGGTTCCGTTCCCGATGGCCGGAGCTGGAAGCTGTTCTGCCCCTCCAGCACGTATTCCATCACATCGGAAGCCGGCAGATTGGTGGGCCTTGTGCCGCTGACCATGCTGCAGCAGACCTCGGTCTTCAGGATCCTTCGGGTCCCTTTGCTGTAGTCGACGATCTCCATGATGTCTTTTCCGCCGAATTCCTCAAAGAAATTGGTGCGGAAATACCCCAGGATTCCCGACATCTGTTCCATGCCCCGGGGCCCTTCGAAGGCGAATTCCATCAAGTCATTCTTCCAGTACCCGAACTGTCTATATAGCTCTTCCAGCCGGGAGCCTAAGGTCTTCTCCTGTTTTTTCCAGTAACCGGCCATCTGGCAGATCAGCATGGCAGCATTGACCGCGTCTTTATCCCGGACATGGCTGCCGGACAGATACCCCACGCTTTCCTCAAAACCAAAGATAAACCGCTGGACCTGGCCGTCCTTCTCCAGCAGACCGATCTGTTCTCCGATAAATTTAAAGCCGGTCAGGGTGGTGATCATTTTCACCCCGTGATACTCCGCGATGGCATCCACCATCCTGGTGCTGACGATGGTCCGGATGGCCACTGGGTTTTCCGGCATATCCTTTGTGTTGCAGATAAAGTCAAAAAGAAGTATCCCGATTTCATTGCCGGTAAAGATCCTCAGCCCGGCCTCCTGGAAGGCCGCTACCCCGATCCGGTCCGCATCCGGATCCGTAGCCAGCAGCAGATCCGGTTCCTCTTCAGTCCCGGCTGCCTTTTCCCGAAGTTCCAGGAAAAGATTTTTCGCCAGAGTCAGGGCCTCTTCCTTTTCCGGGTTGGGATAAGGACAGGTTGGGAAATGGCCGTCAGGCAGTTCCTGCTCCTTTACCACATGAATGTCCCGGACTCCGATACGTTCCAGGATGCTTCTTACCGGACGATTTCCCGCACCGTTCAGTGGTGTATAGACAATCTTCAGCCGGTCTGCCCCGCAGCCCACCGGCATGGCTTCCTTTTCCACCCTGTCCAGATACGCCTGAATGGTGGATTCGGGGATTCGGTGCAGGGTTCCTTTTTCCTTCCCCACAGGAGGTTCCCGGCGAATGCCCGAGAAGAGCTGTGTAGCATCTATTTTTTCCATGATCCGGGCTGCGGCTTCCAAGGTCTCCTGGCAGCCCTCCCGGTTGTATACTTTCAGGCCGTTGTACTGGGAGGGGTTGTGGCTGGCGGTGATCATGATCCCTCCGTCGCAACCGTAATATCGGACCCCGAAGGAGAGGACCGGGGTAGGCATCAGTTCATTAAAAAGATACACATCGATGCCGTTGTCCGTCAGGATCTGGCCGCACAGCTCGGCAAATTCAGCGGACTGGATCCGGCTGTCGTAACTGACGGCAAAGGAGGGATTCTTCCCTGAGGTTTGATCTTTCCGGGCCTCAAAGGTTTCCCAGGTAAAATCGGCGATGCCCTGAGTAGCCCGGGCAACCGTATGGACATTCATCCGGTTGGTCCCTGCTCCCAGGATTCCCCGGAGTCCTCCGGTTCCAAACTCCAGGTCCTTGTAGAATCTATCTTCAATTTCTGTACTCCGGGACTCGCCCCCGGCCTTCAGTTCTTCCAGTTCCTTTCGGAGGGATTCCCCAAGAAGCGGCTGATCCAGCCAGGCCTCCAGCCTGTTCATAAACTCGGACATATCAACGACCTCCTTTGTTTTTAGTGGTTCTATTCTACCATAAAAGCGTCTGCCGCACAACCGAGGGAAATCCGCCTTTTTCCTTGCCTCACCGGGTGTTTTGGTGTAGAATAGGCTAACAAAATTTTAACGAAAAGAGGTCCTGTCATGTTTATCCGAGAATTGTACAAGAACAATAAAAGCATCATCTCCTTTGAGGTCTTTCCTCCCAAACAGGAAAGTTCCGTTGAGACCATCCTGAACAGCCTGAAGCAGATGGCTGACCTGGAGCCGGGTTTCATCAGCGTCACCTACGGGGCGGGAGGCACCGGAAACAACAGCATGACCACCCGAATCGCCACCCATATCAAAAAGGATCTGGGGGCCGTTCCCATGGCCCACCTGACTGCCGTAGCCGCTACCAGGGAAGACATCGCCCTGGTGCTGGACGAACTGGAGCGGAACAACATCAAGAATATCATGGCCCTTCGGGGGGATCTGCCGGAGGGCTTCATCGGAAATCCGGAAGGAGATTTTCAATATGCTTATGAACTGATTGAATTTATCCGGAAGCAGGGAGATTTTTCCTGCGGAGCCGCCTGCTACCCGGAAGGGCATATCTCCTGCGAAAACCTGGACAACAATTACGAGCATGCCTACATCAAGCAGGAGTCGGGAGCGGATTTCCTGATTTCCCAGCTTTTTTTCGACAACGATAAATTCTTTTCCTTCGTTGAAAAGGCCCGCAGGCGAGGAGTAACCATCCCCATCGTGGCCGGCATCATGCCCATTCTGGGGAAATCCCAGGTCCAGCGTATGATTTTCCAGTGCGGAGTCAGCCTGCCCTCCGAAATAATCCGGATCCTGCATAAATACGAAAACAATTCGGCTGACCTGCAGAAGGCTGGTATTGAATATGCCTGCAGTCAGATTGATACCCTGGTGGAAAACGGCCATTCCTACATCCACATTTACTCCATGAACAAGCCCGAGATCGCTGCCGCCTGTAAGGAGCGATTTGATTCGCTGACTCTGGAAGGGAGGCTGACTTTATAATGGATTTTCGAGAATTCTTAAAGGAGAACATCGTTGTTTTCGACGGGGCCATGGGTACCATGATGCAAAGAATGGGCCTTCAGGCCGGAGAACTGCCGGAACTCCTCAATATGACCCATCCGGAGATGATCCGGGATATCCATCGCCAATACGTGGAAGCAGGATCCCATGTGGTATCCACCAATACCTTCCAGGCCAGTGAATATAAGTTGAAGAACTGCGGCTACACCGTGGAAGAAATCATTTCCCGGGCTGTAAGTCTGGCTAAAGAATCGGGAGCCCGGTTCACCGCTCTGGACGTGGGTCCGGTGGGCCAGCTGATGGAGCCTTTAGGCCCTTTGACCTTCGAGGAAGCCTACGAAATGTTCCGCCGTCAGATGGCAGCCGGAGAAAAAGCCGGGGCCGATTTGATCATCGTGGAAACCATGTCCGATATTTATGAGGTCAAGGCGGCCCTGCTGGCAGCCCGGGAACATACCAACCTTCCGGTGATCCTGTCCCTGACCTATCAGGCAGACGGCCGGACCTTTACCGGTACAGATCCGGTCACCGCTACCCTGGCTTTACAGGGCATGGAACCGGATGCCCTTGGCCTCAACTGCTCCATGGGACCCCGGGAACTCCTTCCCGTCGCCGAGAAGATCCTCCGATACAGCAAGTTGCCGGTCATCGTCCAGGCCAACGCCGGACTGCCGGAAATCATCGACGAGGAAACGGTCTACACCATCACCCCCGAAGAATATGTGGAGTCTGTGACTGCCATGCTGGATCTGGGAGTGGGGATCATCGGCGGCTGCTGTGGCACCGATCCGGAATTCATCCGGCAGATCTGTCAGGCGGCCCAAGGGCGAAAACCCATTCCGCCCCATCCGGAAAAATGCTCCGCCGTCACCTCCGCTACCAGAACCATCTTTCTGGATAACCGGATTACCGTCATCGGGGAGCGGATCAATCCTACGGGAAAGCCAAAACTCAAAGAAGCCCTCCGGGAAAACCGGATCGAATACATCCTCAATGAAGCCATCGATCAGGCTAAGCACGGAGCGGATGTGCTGGACATCAATGTGGGTCTTCCGGAGCTCAACGAGCCGGAAGTCATCCGGCAGACGGTAAAAAGCGTCCAGGAGATCTGCAGCCTGCCCCTTCAGATCGACAGTGCCGATCCAAAGGCTATCGAAGCCGGTCTCCGGGCCTGTAACGGACGGGCCATGGTCAACTCCGTCAACGGAAAAAAGGAAAGCATGGAGGCCATCTTTCCTCTGGTGAAAAAATATGGTGCTCTCGTGGTAGGCCTCACCCTGGACGAAGACGGCATTCCGGAAACCGCCGAAGGCCGTTATGCCATCGCAGAAAAAATCGTTCATACCGCCGAAACCTATGGCATACCCAGAGAGGACATCCTCATCGACTGCCTGACTCTGACCGCCTCTGCCCAACAGCAAGCCGTACTGGCTACTCTGGAGGGAATCCGCCTGGTGAAGGAACGGCTGGGAGTGAAAACCGTGCTGGGAGTCAGCAACGTTTCCTTTGGCCTGCCAAACCGGCCCCTGCTGAACAGCATTTTCCTCACAGCTGCCATGGGGGCCGGGCTGGATGCCCCCATCCTCAATCCCATGTCGGAGGAAATGATGAGGGCTGTGGAAACCTTCCGGGTCTTTAACTGTCAGGATCCCGGGGCTGCCCGTTACATCGGAAAGTATTCCGATGTCCGGATCGAAACCAAAGCACCTGAAAACAAACCGACAGCTGGTGTCTTTGATGCCCTGATGGAACTGATCATCGACGGGCTGAAGGAAGAAACCGCTGATCAGGTCCGGCTGCTTCTGGAAACCTGTTCACCACTGGATATCATCGACCAGGGTTTTGTCCCTGCACTGAACCAGGTGGGGGACGGATTTGAAACCGGCGAGGTCTTTCTGCCTTCCCTGATGATGTCCGCCGAAGCGGTCAAGGCAGGCTTTGACGTGATCAAGGCAGCCCGGAAACCAGAGGATGAATCCTCTACAAAGGGAAAGGTGGTAGTCGCCACCGTCCAGGGGGATATCCACGACATCGGAAAGAACATCGCGAAAATGCTGCTGGAGAACTACGGCTATGAAGTCATCGACCTGGGTCGGGACGTTCCCATTCAGAAAGTCGTGGACGCGGTCCGGGAACATCAGGCTAAGCTGGTGGGACTCAGTGCCCTGATGACCACCACGGTAAAGAACATGAAGAGCACCATTGCAGCCATCCGGGAGGCCGGTCTGGACTGCGGAATCATGGTGGGGGGGGCCGTCCTGAATCCCGAATATGCCCAGTTCGTCGGGGCAGACTACTTCGTAAAAGATGCCCGGGAAGGGGTCGAAACAGCAAAAAAAGTCCTTTGATTTTGTCTTTTGTATACGAAGTACAATCGTTACCTTTTTAACAATCAAAAAAACAGCTGGAAACGGGTTTTACCCAAGGTTTCCGGCTGTTTTGCCTTTACGCTCTATTTGTGCTGAGTAGGGGGTTCTTCAAGTATCAGCGATTTGAGACGGTCGATATGGACATTGGCCGATTCCCGGGCAACCTCCGTGTTGCCTCCGGCAATAGCCTCATAAATCGCCTGATGCTCGGACAGCATCTGTTCAGCTCTTTTAAAATTGTCATAGTAGATATATCGGAAGCGCAGAACCATTTCCTGGAGCTGCTCCACCATCTGAATCAAGATCTTGTTCTGGGTGGCTTCCACAATAATGTGATGGAAAGCTGTATCGCAACGAATCATTTCAGCCATGTCTCCGGCTGCAACTGCTTCCTCATAGGCTTTGGCAATATTCCGCAGCTTTTCTTTATCCTCCTCGGACATACGCTGAGCAGCCAGCTCGGCGGCCAGCCCTTCCATATTCTGGCGGACCTCTAGGATTTCAACCATATCCTTGGTGGAAATCTGGGATACATAGGCTCCACGACGGGGTTCGATGGTAATGAGACCTTCTTTTTCCAGCTTTCGAATGGCTTCCCGGATGGGGGTCCGGCTGACTCCCATATCCTCCGCCAGTTCCTCCTCCATCAGTCTCATACCCGGTGAAATCTTGCCGGTAAGAATCAGGAGCTTTAACTCTTCATAGACGATTTCCCGAAGCGGCCGATGATTCTGGATATCAAAATTCAGCATTTCTTTCTTTTTCCTCCATGCTTTCTCGATTACAGAGTAGTCCTTGTAAGGTAGGTCTCTCTGTTTATTTTTTTAAGGCTTTCCTTTGAGGATTCAGCCTTGTTTCGGTTGGTATAAATGGCAAAGATCGTCGGACCGCTACCGCTCATTAAGACTTTTAATGGGTTTCCCGTTTCACTTACTTTGTTCTTTGTATACACAACAATAGGATACCTTTTCAGCGTATAAATTTCAAGTAGATTTACCATGTTTTTTGTGACCTTGAACAAATTATTTTCCCGAAGCCCCTCCATCAGTTCTCTGTTGTCCGGATGCTCCTCGATTTTGTCCAGTTCCAGTCCCTGGTAGACCTCCCGGGTGGAAACCCGAATAGAGGGTTTCGTCAGTACCACAAAGGCATCCAGCCCCGGCCTTACCGGTTCCAGATCTGTTCCGATTCCCGTTGCCCGGGCGCAGGAGCTGGCCATAGGATCCTGATTCATCTTCTCTCCCAAGAGCAGGTTGCTTCTGGCCCCACCCATGATGCAGAAGGGCACGTCCGCCCCCAGGGGAGCTCCCAGTTCCATCAATTGGGATACAGAAAGATCCAGTTTCATCAGGTGATTGAGGGCCAACATCACCACGGCCCCGTTCCCGCTCCCTCCGGCCAGTCCTGCAGCCACCGGGATCCGTTTATCCACATGAATCCCGATTCGGCCCCGAAGATGAAAAAGACCCTTTTCTTCCAGGTATTCCTTCATGACCAGAGCCCCTCGGTAAGCCAGGTTTCGCTCATCCACCGGCAGATAGGACCGGTTGGTCGTCAGTCGGATCTCCCAGTCCGGACCCTTTTCCCAGCTTACCGTCACCTTGTCATGGAGGGCTACCTGCTGCATGATCATATCCACTGTATGGTAACCATCGGGGCGCCTGCCGGTTACATCCAGCGACAGATTGATCTTGGCGAAGGATCGTAGGGTGATTTTTCTCATGGTTTTATCCTGCCTTCCTTGATAAGCTGAAAATCTAATGACGGGAATCGGAGTAAAAAGAAATGAGCGGAAAAAGCCGCTCATTTCAGAAATTTCTATGGTTGCCTAAAGAATTCGCTATTTCTTCTTGTTCTTTGCTTTTCCCGACTGGTTCTTAGGACGGGTAGTCCCGGCTTTTCGGGCAGCCTCTCTCCGGGCAGCCTCCGCCTCTGCTTGGGCTTTTCTGCCTGTTTTATAGGTGCTTCCTGCCAGGGCAATGGGTTTTGGACCTTTGACTCGGTAGTGGTTGGGGTCCTTATCCAGATCGACCTTCTTACTATCCTTGCCCGCTTCCTTCTGGGCTTTGGCATTCTTCTTTGCCTCCTGGCGAGCCTTCTTTTCCTTTTCCTTCTGGTCCTGTTCTACCACTTCCTTGACGGATTTTCCTGTTTCCTTGGCCACTCTGTACGGGTTGACCTTATCCTCTTTTGCTTTGGCTGCCTGCTCTTCCGCCATCTGCTTTTTCATCTTACGGGTGGATACGATCAGCACACCGGCAAACATGACCACCATCAGAATCATGTTGACCATCATATCCTTGGAGGTATCCCGGGTCTTGAAGGTCAGGTCGATGGGTGCCTCCAGGGTGTCCCCGTCGGCTGCAACAAAATCGTCGGTAACCTTCAGGGTGTATTCGGTGTCGGTGTCCAGCATCCCTTCAATCAGAACCAGCACCAGCCCTTCTTCCTTGGAACTGTAGAAGACCTGAGTCTTCATCTTCTTTCCTTCGGCATTCAGGATTTTGATAGCCCCCTCATTGATGGCCTTGTTTTCTTCGCTGAGGACGTTTTTGTTGAAATAGAGCTTTACGCCGGTATTTTCAATCTGAAAACCCCCGTCTCCGTCTCTGGGGTAGCTGTCCACCAACTCCAGTGTTCCGGCAAAGGCCAGGGATGTGGTCAGCATCACCATCAGAACTGCTATGCTTAAAATCCTGCCAAAGTGTTTCATGTGTGTAATTCCTCCGATTTTCTATTTGTGATTTCTGAGTTTCCTGAAAAAATCTTTCATCAGTGTCTCGCACTCCTCCTGAAGGAGGCCGGTTTCCACCTGCACCTGATGATTGAGCCTGTTATCTCCTGTAATATTAAAAATTGAACCGCACCCGCCGCTTTTCGGGTCCATGGTTCCGATGACAAGCTTCTCCATCCTGGACCACACCAGGGCGCCAGCACACATGGAGCATGGCTCCACCGTCACGAACATGGTGCATCCAATCAACCGCCAGCCCCCCAGGGCTGCTGCCGCTTCCCGGATAGCGATCAACTCCGCATGGGCCGTCGGATCCTTGGTCGATTCGGTTAAATTGTGTCCTCTGCCCAGAATCCGGCCATCCTTAACGATCACGGCACCAACGGGTACTTCTCCCATGGCCATGGCCTTTCGTGCCTCCTCCAGAGCTGCTTCCATAAAATTTCTCATATACCTTACAATGTTATCACAACCGTCTAACATTTTCAATCCTTTTCCTTCTGTTGCGAATCAGCCCTCCCTGGCGTATAATATGGGTAAAGGACTTAAATTGATTCAAGATATTATCCAGCATGCCGAAAGTTCCGGAGGATTCTATGGCTATTGACATTTTTCTTTTTATCCTGCTGGTGGTGATAACCGCTCTGGGTTACCGAAACGGATTCATCTATACGCTCTTTCACACCCTGGGGTGGCTGATCTCCCTTTTAATTGGTTTTGTCTTTACCCCCATGCTGAAGAAGTACATGATCCAGTCGGATATTTTCTATACCTCTATTAAAGAGCAGGTGCTTCTCCGGATGCCGGGAGGCCTGGAGGATCATCCCCTTACCGCAGAAGGAATCCCCCAGTCCATCCGCCGGATGATGGATGATATGGCCACATCCCTGACCGATAGTGCCGCCTCCGGTGTCACCGATTTTCTCATGACCGTGGCCGCGTTCCTGATCCTGGTAATGGCCTCCAAAATCCTCTTATACATCCTCATCGCCCTGTTTTCCAAACGGAACAACCCTGGTGCCACCGGCATCATTGACGGACTGCTGGGACTTGGGGTAGGATTCATCAAAGGATTTGTGGTGGTCTATCTGGTCCTGGCTATTATGATCCCTGCCGTCAATTTGGCCAGCCCGGATCATGCCTTTTCCCTGCTGACCAGTCTGGACAGCTCTCTGATGGCAAAGGATCTCTATGATAACAATCCCCTGCTCTTGCTGTTCCGAAGCTAGTACAGGGCCGACTCGAAAAAAAGGTGCTTTTCCCAAAACAGGGAAAGCACCTTTTATTGTATTACTGTCAAATCAAAAAGACGGGTACACTATCTTTCAATGATCAGGGAAGTTCCCATACCGCCACCGATGCAGAGAGTCGCCAGACCATACTTGGAATCTCTCTTCATCATCTCGTGAAGCAGGGTGACGAAGATTCGGCATCCGGATGCTCCGATGGGGTGACCCAGAGCGATGGCTCCACCGTTGACGTTCAGCTTGGCCGGGTCGATGCCCAGATCCTTGCCAACTGCCACAGACTGAGCGGCGAAGGCTTCATTGGCTTCAATCAGGTCCATGTCATCGATGGTCAGGCCAGCGATTTCCAGAGCCTTCTGGGAAGCCGGAACCGGTCCGATACCCATGATTTTCGGATCAACCCCTGCAGAAGCATAGGATTTGATGGTGCAAAGAGGAGTCAGGCCCAGTTCTTCGGCCTTTTCCTTGGACATAACGATGACAGCGGCTGCGGAGTCGTTGATGCCGGAAGCATTTCCGGCAGTAACCATGCCCCCTTCTTTTTTGAAGGCCGGTCTCAGCTTGCCCAAAGATTCTACGGTTGTGCCAAACTTAGGATATTCATCGGTATCAAAGACGATATCGCCTTTTTTGCTGGAAATGACCACGGGTACGATTTCATCCTTGAATCGGCCGGCAGTGACGGCAGCTTCCGCCTTCTGCTGGGAATTGGCAGCAAAAGCATCCAGTTCTTCTCTGGTCAGGCCCCACTGTTCGCAGATATTTTCTGCGGTTACGCCCATGTGATAGTTGTTGTAGGCATCGGTCAGACCATCATTGGTCATCATGTCGACGATTTTGGAGTCACCCATTCGGGCTCCCCATCTGGCTGCCGGCATGGCATAATTGGACATAGACATGCTTTCGGTACCACCTGCCAGGATAACTTCAGCGTCTCCGGCACGGATGATGGAAGCCGCCAGTCCGATGGCCCGGAGACCGGAACCGCATACTTTATTGATGGTCATAGCCGGAACTTCCTTGGGAACACCGGCAGCAAAGGCTACCTGCCGGGCTACGTTCTGTCCAAGACCTCCCTGGAGCACGTTTCCGAGCAGTACTTCATCAATGATGGCCGGATCGATTCCTGCCCGTTCAATGGCTCCCTTGCAGGCAATGCCGCCCAGGGTTACAGCTTTGGTGTCCTTCAGGGTACCGCCGAAACTTCCGATAGGGGTTCTGGCAGCACTTACGATTACTACATCTCTCATTTTTTTCCTCCTGACAAAATATACAAAATTACAAGCGGATAGAATATGGGGATATTATACACTACACTTTAAAAAGTTGTAAAGCAGACTTCCTTCAATTCTTTTAAGTCGCAGTATTCCAATTATTCAGAATTTTTTTCATGGTTTCTTTCATAATCCTCCCGGAACAGGGCAATGTGGCTCTCCTCCAGCCAGACCGGCTTATAGGAAAGTTTTGCTTTTCTCAGGTTGAGGATATCCATGTCCTCTTCCCGGTTCACCAGGGTGATGTGCTCCGGCAGATGGCGGCAGAATTCATTGTTGATGGCCTGATACAGACCCCGGTACTCGATGTTGGCCTTTTCCACATGGACGGCTACCGTGTTGGCATTGATCTGCCCTCCCACACTGATGGCTTGGATTTTTCCGTCGATAAGAATAGCTCCCGTCAGGTAGCCCACTTCTTCCAGATTATTGAAGACATAAGACATGGCCCGCTCCTCCATCTTGAGCAGCTTCCGTTCGTGCTCCGAGGGAAGGTTCTTCCGGTCATTAAACTCCCGGATGAAGGCCATGGCCTGATCCACCATGGTTGGCTTCAGTTCAGTGTATTCATAATTGTAATGGTTCAGAAAGTAGTTGAGATGATTTTTCTTGCTGTGGAGATCTCTTCCTTTTAACTCAATCAGGCTTTGCTTGCTGTAGACATAGTCATAATTGGGCCGGTCATCCAGATAGACCATTTCTCCCGGGCAAGCCTCTTCCACAATGGGGATGAAATGCCGGGGCATCAGCCGGATGCCGAACTCATAGCCCTTGGACTCGAAAATTTTTCGAGCTTCGTCAATGGTCCGGCGCAGACTTTCCGGGTCATAGCTGCCGGTTTTCGTCAGAGGCGGAAACAGAAAGGGTTCCGTTTTATCCACCTCCAGGTGACTGAGGCCGGAAATGCAGAGATAGTCTCCAATCATCTGCCAGCAGAATTTATTGATGTCCCGCCACATGAACAGGGAAGTGAAGGACAGGCCGGAGGTGTTGTATTCGAATCCGTGGAGATATTCTTCCAGCAGGGGCCTGGCTTCTAAAGTAATTTGATTATCGAACATTTGCATGAGCTTACTTGACTATAGCAGAAATCTGCTTGAACCCTTCTTCCCTTGCTCCACCCACAAGTTCAAATAATACGGCCTCGTAGGTCGTTGCCACTGCCCCGGCTTCACAAATCCGCCTCTGGGCATACTTTTTATCGTTGTTGTCTCTGGAGGACACGGCATCCACAACCAGAAATACCTGGTAACCGGCTTCCAGCAGATCCAAAGCCGTCTGCTGAACGCATACGTGGGTTTCCACTCCGGTCAGGACGATGGTCTTCTTTCCGAGGGCTTCCAGAGCCTTGACAAATTCCGGTTCCCCCATGGCACTGAAGCTGGTTTTTTCAATGGGCGAATAGGCGTCTCCCAGGGTTTCCCGAAGAGCTTCTACGGTAGTTCCCAGACCCTTGGTATACTGCTGGGTCAGCAGGACTGGCAATCCAAGAACCTTCCATCCCTCTGCCAGTTTTTTAATGGTTTCTTCCACATCCTTCTGGTTCTTCATGGCCGGCATCAGTCTCTCCTGAAAGTCGATGGCCACCAGAACCACATCGTCTTTTTTAATTTTTGGTACGGTCATTATTCAATCCCCCATTTCTTGATATCTTCGATCAGCCGATGGCTGGTTAAGTCGTAATGCAATGGTGTGATGGAGGCGTAACCCTCCTGCATAGTCCGGACATCAATGTCCTCCGGCAACTCGGGGTAAAACACGGGAATCCCCGAATACCAGTATTCCTTGTGCCCTTCTTCGTTGTGCTTTTCGCTGAACCAGTTTTCATATTCCCGCTTCCCCAGCCTGGTAAATTTCAGCCCTTTTATTTCCTCTTTTGGCAAATCCGGTATATTCAGATTGAGCACCGTACCGCTATCCAGGCGGCCGTAGGCAGACCGGAGAGTCTTGAGGGCCAGTTCGCAGGCATATTCAAAATGTGTTGGAAAATGATCATTCACGGACACGGCTACCGATGGAATCCCGTTGAAGGCCCCCTCGATGGCTGCGGAAACCGTACCGGAATAGAGAGTATCGGTACCCAAATTTCCACCATGGTTGATTCCGGAGAATACCATATCAATGGAGATTCCCTGATTCTGCAGGAGATTGAGCCCCAGCTTCACGCAGTCTGCCGGAGTCCCTTCTATTTCCAGGGCATAAGCAGCATGATCAAAGGCCACTTCTCTGGTTTTTAAAGGGCTGCCGATGCTGATGCTGTGACCGCTGGCACTTCTTTGGATATGAGGAGCACACACAAATATTTCCGCTTCAGCAGAAAGGGCTTTCACCAGCCGGTAAATCCCTTCCGCCCGGATTCCGTCATCGTTTGCAACTAATATTTTTAACATTTATTCTAATTCCTTCCGTCAATCGTCCTTTTGGATTATACCACCCTACTGGCCATTCAAAACAGAAAAGACCTCACCGATCTTTTCATTGAGCACCAGAGTGGCTCCGCTGTCGTAAGAGGTGGGAGACTTGTTGATCAGCACCAGTTCCTTTCCGGAAAAGTACCGGAGCAGGCCGGCTGCCGGGTAGACCACCAGGGATGTCCCACCAACCAGCAGAACCTCCGCTTCCCGGATCAGACGGATGGAGGTTTCCAGCACCTCTTCGTCCAGGGCCTCCTCATAGAGGACCACATCCGGTTTGACCATCCCGCCGCAAATCCGGCACCGGGGAACGGTTTCCGGATATTTCACCACATAGTCCAGGCTGTGGGGTTCTCCGCACCGGGTACAGTAATTCCGAAGGACGGATCCGTGGAGCTCCTGGACTATCCGGCTCCCCGCCATCTGATGAAGTCCGTCGATATTCTGGGTAATGACTCCCTTTAGCTTCCCTTCTGCTTCCATAGCGGCCAGCCCCCGGTGAGCAGGGTTGGGTTTGGCCTCGGGGTGGAGAATATTTTCCCGGTAATATCGGTAGAATTCTTCTGGTTTTGCCACAAAAAAACTGTGGGAAAGCATCTGCTCCGGGGAATAGCCGTAGTGCTCCCTGGCATAATAAAGCCCCGACTCCGATCGGAAGTCGGGGATTCCGCTTTCAGTTGAAACACCGGCACCGCCAAAGAAGAGAATGTTCTGATGTTTTTCAATAATTGCCTTCAGTTGCTGGATTTTATCCTTCATACCGGGTTTCCTCCTGTTTCTTCCAATCAAAGAGGCCGGCATTCATCCAGGTACTGACGGATTACTCCGCCCAGGATTTTGACGCCCCTTTGGATGGCTTCCTCACTGGGGGTTGAAAAATTCATCCGGAAGGTGCCGGATACCGGCTTTGCATCAATCTCAAATACCCGGCCAGGGACGATGGAAACCTTGGCTTCCCCAGCCCTTCGGCACAGTTCCAGAGCGTCATACCCTTCCGGCAGGCTGCACCACAGGAAAAGCCCTCCCTGGGGTTTGTGAAAGATTACTTCCGCCGGAAAATGCTCCCGGATGGCCCCAGCCATCAAATCCAGCTTATGCTTGTACAGCTTTCGAACTTCCTGGACATGATCGTCCAGATTGTAACGCTTCAGGTACTCGGCTGCCAGAATCATAAAAAACTGATTGGTATGGACATCGGATACCTGCTTGGCAATGACCATCTTGGCGATCAGGTCCTTGTGGGCTGAAACGAAGCCCATCCGGATCCCGGGGGCCAGGACCTTAGAATAGGATCCTACATAAATGACCCTGCCTTCCTCATCCAGGCTTTTGATGGGAGCCACATCCTCTCCTTCGTAGCGGAGATCTCCATAGGGATTATCTTCAACAATGAGGAAATCATATTTTTTTGCAATCTCCAGCACCGCCTTCCGCCGCTCCAGGGTCATGGTCCTCCCGGAGGGATTCTGAAAGGTGGGAATGGTATACAGGAACCGAACCTTCGGATCCGATGCAGCTATGGCTTCCAGGGCTTCCGGCAGGATTCCCTCCTCATCCATCTCCACCCCCCGAAGCTTCAGGCCATAGGACCGGAAAGCATTCATGGAACCAATAAAGCTGGGATTCTCACAAATGACCGTGTCTCCTTCATTGGTCAGGATCTTGGTGGATAGTTCCATCCCCTGCTGGCCGCCGGAAACGATGATCAGCTGATCGAAATCCCGACCGATGCCATACCTTTTTTTAAGTCGCTCCTCGCTGAGACGCCTTAGTTCCGGGTACCCCTCGGAGATGCCGTATTGAAGGGCTTTTGCTCCCTGTTCCTGGAAAATGGAAGCGGAGATATCCGCCATTTCTTTGATAGGAAAGCTTTCCGGTGCCGGATTACCGGCAGAAAAGGCTATGACCTCCGGATCCTGGGCTACCTTGAGGAGCTCCCGGATGGCGGAGGATTCCATGCCCTGCATTCGATCTGCAAATGTATAATTCATACTGGTTCCTCTTTTCCTGAAATTCTTCCTGATAGTATACCACGAATCTCCTGTTTTTTCAACGGTCAAACTCGGTCAAACTCCGTCAGATTCTTCCAGTAACGGCTTGGCATGAAGTTTTTCTGGCACCTGGGATTGTTCCGCTCCCGGATGGCAATGGTCTGAAAATAGAGCCGCCACAAATCCCGGATTTCTCTTTCCTGGGATCCGGCTTCTCCCAGCATCCGGAGCTGCTCCTGGTCGATGGCTTGCAAGATCCAGCTGCCTCGGTTGCCGATGACCGCCTTGTCCCGGTTCCGATCATGAATGACGAACAGTTCTTCCGGGAGCCGCTGACAAAAGTGATTGCCCAGAAACTCCAGGATATCATGGTCCGGCTGGATGGCGCTGTAAAGCACTCCCTGTTCCAGGGAAGAGAAACGCACCAGGCCCAGGAAGCGATGGATTTCCATGCTGACCTTCCCCTCCAGCAGTTCGGTTCGCCGTACCACCGGATCTCCGTGGAGGGAACTGACCTTTCGTCCCATCCGGAACCCCAGCAGGATGTAATGCAGAAGGTCCATTTCCTTGCCTTCTTCGGAACTGGCAAAGCCCCGGTAAATCCGTTTCAGATCAAAGGGCGACATCTTCTTTTCGATAGCCTCATAGACCTTGCGGGCTTTATCTTCCTCGGTGATCAGGAGCGTGACCGGATCCAGGAGGCGGATCTGTTCCGGTTCCCGGGAAAGGATCTCTGTTGCAGGGCTCTGATAGTAATGGGCATGAACACAGGTCAGGAACCCTTCGAAGGTTCCGTCATAGCGATAGACGGCCATGCTCGTCCCTCCCTTCCCGTTTCATGACTCTCCGGAATCCAGTTGCCAGGACCGGAAAACAGGGAGAGCTGCTGCTGATCCTCTCCACCGGTGAGCCGATACCGAAGCCTTTCTTCCATCAGGATCTGACCCCGGATGGTGTTTTCCACCAGGTCTTTTCCTCCATAATACTTTCCCTGGCAGGTCAGGAAATACTTGGCCCGCTTCATGACGACCCCCATCCTTTTCAAATCCTCTGCCTTTACGGAGGCAACCCTTCGCTGGCGAAGGATCCGACGGGCGGATACCTCCCCAACTCCCGGAATCCGGAGCAGGTCTTCCAGGGAGGCTTTATTCACTTCAATTGGAAACCGTTCCAGATGCCTGAGGGCCCAGGCTGCCTTCGGGTCCATTTCCAGTTCCAGGTCCGGATGCTCCGAAGGCAGAATCTCTTCTGCGGTAAAACCATAGAACCGGAGCAGCCAGTCGGCTTGATAGAGCCGGTGCTCCCGCATCAGGGGAGGAGCGGTCAGGGTGGAAGGCAGAAGGCTGGAAGAAGAAACCGGGATATAGGCGCTGTAATAGACCCTCTTCATGACAAAGCGGTGATAGAGTTTTTCACTGGTATGGATGATCTGCTGATCCGTTTCCCCGGTTGCCCCGATGATCATCTGGGTGGTCTGTCCCGCCGGAGCAAACCGGCGCCGGCTTCCGGAAAGATCCAGAGCGGTGGTCTGGCCGGCAACGGGATCCATCAGGGGATGCATATGACCCGGGGCTTTCAGGGTCTTCTGCTCCATCATGGTGGTGGTGATCTGATTCATGGGCTTTAAGATATTCTGAAGCTGCTTTTGAGGAGCCAACCGTTTCAGGCCCTCTTCCGTGGGCAGTTCGATGTTGACGCTGAGACGGTCCGCCCGAAGACCGATTTGGTGAATGAGTTCGGGGGACATGCCCGGAATCAACTTGGCATGGATGTATCCTGCAAAGCCGTACTGATTGCGGAGAAGATCCAGGCAGGCCAAGATCCGCTCCCCTGTATGGTCCGGTGAGACTTCCACCGCCGAGCTGATGAACAGACCCTCTATGTAATTTCTCCGGTAAAACTCCATGGTCAGCCGGGCCAGTTCCTCCGGTTCAAAAGAAGCCCGCTCCGTCTGGGCGCTCCGGCGATTGACGCAATACGCACAATCGTAGACGCAGTTGTTGGTGAACAGGATTTTGAGCAGGGAGATGCAGCGCCCGTCCGCCGACCAGCTGTGGCAGATTCCCGCCATGTGGGTACTGCCCACCTTTCCCTTTCCCTCCCCGGAGGATCCGCTGGAAGAGCAGGATACATCAAATTTGGCGCTGTCCGCCAGGATTTTCAATTTGTTCATCAGGTTTTCTGCCATAGCCCACGCCTCCCAATCCGAACGTTTGTTCTTTTATTATATCCCTTCCCCACCGACTGTTCAAGGTTTTTTATTCCTTCTTATTCGATGTTGTACTGTTTTTTCCCCGGGTTTATAATAGAGGCAGCGGAGATCCCGCTGAAAGGGGAAATGGTTGGATGAAAATTGGATTGGTACTGGGAGGCGGCGGCTCTCGGGGTGCTTATGAAATAGGGGTTTGGCAGGCCCTGCGGGAACTGGGAATCGATATCGACGTGGTAACCGGAACTTCTGTGGGAGCCATAAACGGGGCTCTGGTCTGTCAGGGCTCCTTTGACCTGGCTGTGGACCTGTGGCGGCAGCTGGAGACCCACATGGTATTTGATGTGGGAGAAGATAAAAAAATCTCGGACCACTTCGACTTCAACTTCAACATTGCCGGCATGCCGGTGGATCAGCTCAATGCCTACGCCAAGGAAATCCTGACCCGGGGAGGTGCCGACGTTACCGGGCTGAAGAAAATGCTGAATCAGCACCTGGAGGAAGAAAACATCCGCCAGTCTCCTGTGGAATACGGCCTGGTGGCCGTGGAATATCCGGCTATGATTCCCTATAATCTGAAAAAACAGGACATTCCGGCGGGTCAGATGGCGGATTTTATCCTGGCCAGCGCCGCTTGCTTTCCGGCAGTGAAAACCGTAGAAATCGGAGGGAAAAAGTTTATTGACGGCGGATACTCGGACAATCTTCCCATTCATCTGGCCTATGAGTTAGGGGCAGAACAGATCATTGCCGTTGACCTGGATGCCATCGGCATGAAAAAAATTCCGAAGGGTTCCCCGGAACGACCGATCACGATCATCTCTTCTTCTTGGGATTTGGGAAATTTCCTGGTTTTTGACAAGGTCAACTCCCGCCGGATCCTCCGGCTGGGTTATCTGGATGCCATGAAAAAGTTCCGGATTTTTGACGGCCTTGCCTTCACCTTCTCCCATGGGGATTTCCATAAAAAAGATATTCCAGGCGCAGATGCAGCCGCAGAAATATTTCAACTGGATCCTGAGATCATTTATACCCGGTGGATTCTGAATCAACGGCTGTGCCAAGAAATTCAGTCTTACCGCAGCAATAGTCAGAAAGACCAAAAAAACAAGAAGACCCTCCTTGATCGAATCAAAGAGGATCTCCTGAAGATCCAAAGAGATCTGGACAGCCGAAGCATTGTTTTGCAGCTGGCGTCGGATCTGACGAAGAATCCGGACAGTCCCGGACTTTCCATTGCCAGAGGCACAAAAAAATTGTTGGCCAAGGAGCTGCGGGCTGCCGAATATCTGGCAGCTTATCGGGATTCTATTGATTTATAGGTAAAGAATTTTCGGGCCGGAGTTTTCATTAATCCTCCCGCTACCAGAACAGCAATCAGGAATCCACCGATAAATTGTAGCATATTTGCGGGAATGCTGAAAGCAGAAACGGCAAAATTTCCATAAAGAATCCCACCGGCGATATAGTAACCAAAGACCATCCACAGGCCAGTGGCGGTCATGGCCAGCACCTGATACAAGGGAATAAAAATATTCTCCTTTTTCCGGACCACGATGGAAATAAGGGCTAGAACCACCGGGATGGCAAGGGCGATGATCATCAGCTGGCTCTGAACATTATTAATGAATTCTCCCAGTTCTGTCACCGACGAAACTCCGGCATCCTCAAAAAGTCTTTCTGCGTTGGCGGCGGCCTCCATGTCTACAATCTTTTTAACCCCGAAGTTAAAGGCCAGCCAGATTGCGCCGATTACCAGGCTAAATAGGACTGTGAAACGCTTATCCTTCATACACTGCTGAATGATGAGGCCCATGACCACCGCCATCAGGGCTTTGATGACGAAGGTCCAGGGGGCCCAGTGGACGTAGGATAAGAAGATGTCCGCAAGAGCGGAGCCCACTCCGGCAGCAAAAGCCCCGTATTTCCAGCCCAGAATCAGGACGGCAAGAAAAATCATGCTGTCCCCCAGGTGGATGTAGCCATTGGTGAAGGGTACGGGGAAGGCGATGACCATGGTGGAAACTGTAATCAGCGCAGTCATCAATCCGGTCAGTACTATTTTTTGCGTTCTGTCATAAAGCTGCATGTTTTTTTCCTCTCTGCTCTTTCGTTGTGTCGTTTAACCTTTGAAAATAAGGATATGAAATGATATTGACTATTTCAATGATTATGATACGCTAGTATTGTAATTAATAAAATAGTCACTTTTTAATATTTTTATATATACAGTTAGGAGGTTTTCCGTTGATACAAATCATGCCCTGCCTCCGGCCGGAAGATTCGACCCCTCTTTACATCCAGCTCTACCAGTACATTCGGGACAATATTCTGTCCGGCAGCATACAAGGAGGCGAAAAGCTTCCTTCTCTAAGGTCTCTGGCAAAAGACTTGGGAATCAGCATCACCACCATCGGCCTGGCTTATGATCAGCTTCAGGTGGAAGGGTATATATCCAGTCGCCAAGGTTCCGGCTATTTTGTCAGTCAGGTGCCTTCCGGTGCCGGATTCCCCGGATATCCCATCCGCCGGGGAGAAGATCCCTTTTCTGAGGCTGAAAATCCCTATTTTTACGACCCTGCTACCTTTGACTTCACCAAATGGAAAAAATGCATGAATCAGATCCTGACGGAGCATGCCAATCTCCTGTTTTTCGAGGGAGACCCCCAGGGAGAAGGGGCTCTTCGAAGGGAAATAGCCAAATACGTTTACCAATCCAGGGGCGTGGTTTGCCAGCCTTCCCAAATCGTTATCGGAGCCGGCACCCAGCAGATCACCGGCCAGTTGTCCATCATCCTGAGGCATCTTATGGTGTTTCGGGTAGTGCTGGAGGATCCCTGCTATCTGCCGGTAAAAAACAGTTTCCGAGATCGGGGCTTCCATCTGGTCCAGGTTCCGGTGGATCAAAACGGCATCCGGATCGAAGATTTGCCTTCGGGAACCCCCTCGGCTGTCTATGTAAATCCCTCCAATCAGTTCCCCACCGGAGCGGTAATCCCCATCGGCCGAAGATATGAACTGCTGGCCTGGGCCAGAGAAAACAACAGCATCATCATTGAAGATGATTACGACAGTGAGCTTCGCTACTTTGGACGTCCCATTCCGGCTCTCCAGGGGCTGGATACGGATCAGCGGGTCGTTTATTTGGGATCCTTTTCCTCCACCCTCTATCCATCGGTTAAAATCAGCTACATGATCCTGCCCGATTCCATGGCGGATATTTTCCAGCGGCAAAAGTCCGATTATACTCAGACCTGTTCTAAGGCGGAACAGCTGGCGCTGGCCCTTTATATGGAGAAGGGTCAGTATCAGACCGGCATCCGGAAGCTTCGCAGTCTCTGCTCTCAAAAGCTTTCTATGGTCAGCAGCCTGTTTGCCAGGGAATCGGCCGGATTCATCACCCCCGTCAACACCAATTCCGGGGTCAATATCATCCTGAACATCCGCACCGCCAAGGATCCGGAAACCCTTTGCCGGCAAGGCGCCCAACTGGGGATCCATCTGGAACGGGCTTCCCGGTTTACGGATAAGGCCCGGTTATCCGAGGACAACATGGTTTCCCTGATTCTTTATTTCAATCAGATTCCTTTGGACCAGCTGCCTAAAGCCCTTTCCCGCCTGATTGAGTCCTGGCGGAATGAAACATCAGTCTAACTAGAAAAAACCCTGTTGACAATCTGCCGGCAGGGTTTTATAATAATATTCGATTAAACGTTTGTTTAATTGTTTAATGCAAAACCCTACAAAGGAGAGCCTTATGCCAACCAAAATACAGCTTCCCCACGATCACGGTACGGAGATGAGCCGACTGGCCGCATCCCTGCCCGATGAAGTGACCTTTTTAAAAATGTCGGACACCTTTCAGCTGATCAGCGACAGCACCCGGCTCAAGATTCTTTGGCTTCTCTGCCACAGCGAAGACTGCGTCACCAACATCGGTGCTGCATTAGAAATGAGTTCTCCTGCCGTTTCTCATCACCTTCGGATTCTGAAGCAATCCGGCTTGCTGACCACCCGACGACAGGGAAAGGAAGTCCATTACACCCTGGCCGATACGACGGAGGCCAAGCTGGTCCACCGGATCATCGACGCCACCTTCGAACTGAACTGTACGGAAAAATGCTATCACCCGGCAATGGAGCGATTATAACGGAACCCTGCCACAATACATGAAAGGAACCTTTTATGAAAGATACATGCAAACCCGGGGATTCCTGCTGCGCCGGCTGCGAAGCAATGAAGGCGTCCCCAGCTGAAAA
>JBLJBD010000050.1:0-5587 GCA_047637815.1 Anaerovoracaceae bacterium | reverse complement strand
GGGCGACTCAGGTCAATAAAAAATTTCTGGAAATCATTGGATTCGAAAAGGCGGATATGGATGATTTCCGCTGGATGGATGTATCTCATCCGGATGACATGGCAAAAAACAACGAATATCGGAATCGGCTCCTCCAGGGAGAGATTGCCGGTTTCAATATGAGAAAACGTTATTACCGTAAAGACAAGTCCATGATTTGGATCAACCTGACCATCTCCCTGCTGGATCCTCTGGATACGGAAAATCCCAGGGAACTGTGCATGATTGAGGATATCACGGAGAAAGTCAAGTGGGATGAAGAGATTCAGTACCTGACCACCCACGATGCCCTGACCGGATTATACAACCGATTCTCCTTTGAACAGGAAAAAGTGGATCTGGAAGAAGGCCCGCTGCCTCTTTCTGTTTTGATTGCCGATGTAGACGGGCTGAAGCTCATCAACGACGGCTTCGGATACAGCCTTGGAGATCAGCTGCTTCAGAAGGCGGCAGAAATCTTCCGCCAGGCTTGTCGGCCGGGGGATAAGATCTTCCGGATCGGTGGGGATGAGTTTTGTATCCTGATGCCAGAGGCTCCCATTGAAGAAGCCCGGCTGGTCAGCAGCAGGATTGAGGCCCTATGTGAAGAAGCCTTCATCCACGTGGGAAGCAATCCGGTCAAGGTCAGCATTTCCGTTGGAAGCGGCCTTCGAAGCAGTTTAAAGGATTCCCTGTCCGGCATCATCATCAGCGCAGAAAATGCCATGAGAAGGAAGAAACTCCTGGGCCGGAAAAGCGTTCGTTCGGATCTGATCGCTTCCATCAATGCCACCATGCTGGAGAAGAGCCACGAGACCGCTGAACATGCAGACAGGCTGGTGCAGCACGCCAAGGCCATCGGAGAACACCTGATGCTTCCGGAAGCCACCCTTTTCGACCTGGAGCTGGCTACTGCCCTTCACGACATTGGGAAGATGAGCGTAGATGAACGGATCCTTCTTAAAAAGGAAACCCTGACCCCGGAAGAATGGGGACAGATCCGCAAACACCCGGAGGCTGGCTATCGAATCGCCCAGGCAACCACAGAATTGATGCCCATCGCGGACTTTATCCTGGCCCATCACGAAAGATGGGATGGAAACGGATATCCCAGAGGATTGAAGGGAGAAGAGATTCCCCTGATTGCCCGGATCATCAACATTGTAGATTCCTATGATGCCATGACCAGCCAGCGGCCATACGGAAAGCCCATGGCCAAGGAAAAGGCCATTGCTGAAATGGAACGATGCGCCGGCACCCAGTTCGATCCGGATCTGGTCCGGGTATTCCTGGAGAAGGTGCTGGAGCCGGAAGAAGAGCAGGAATAGAATCCGTGACAATTTAAGGATTAAGACATCAAAAAAGGAGCCGAAAAGGCTCCTTATTTCATTTTCAAATAGTGTTCTTTGAGCCGCTGGAAGGTTTCCTCGCTGATGTGGTGTTCCACCCGGCAGGCATCTTCCCTGGCCGTTTCCTCGGAAACGCCGATATCGATCAGGGCTGCTGTGATCAGAGTGTGGCGCTCATAAACCTTGCTGGCCACCTGATTGCCCTTTTCCGTCAGCTCGATGTATCCCTTCGGATCCATTTGGATAAAACCGTCTTCCCGCAGGTGCTTCATGGCTACGCTGACACTGGGCTTGGAAAAACCAAGTTCATTGACGATGTCGATGGATCGGACCTCCTGATTGCGCTTTTTCAGGATCAGGATGCTCTCCAGATAGTTTTCTGCGGATTCTTGTATTTTCAACGTATTACCTCCCGGGATTAGTACTTTCATCATAGCATAAACCATTTGCCGAATCAAGAATCCGTCCGGTGGAATGATGAAAAGCTGCATCAAAGTTAAACAATAGAAGAAAAAATAGTTGACATCTCAACAGAGTCATTGTAAAATTCAAATAGGGTTAGTGATTGCTAACCCGTTTCAAGGCTATGAAGTTAGAAATAACTAACCATAAAGGAGGTCAATATGGGATTGGCGTTATTAAGCAGACTGCCTGGATTCACTCTGGCAAACCAACCATCAAAGGAAATCACCAAAGAAATGAAAAGAGACAATCCCCGGGAATCAAAGCAGCGGAATCTGACCCACGCCGGAAGCAACCAGCCCTGCGTCATCAAAGAAATCCGGGCAGAGGAAAAGGGAATCAAGGAGTTTCTTTTTACGTTAGGCTGCTTTGAAGGAGAAACCGTAACGGTCATATCCACCCTGGCCGACAATTATATCATCCATGTCAAGGATGCCCGGTACAGTATCGATGCGGATTTGGCCAAGTCCATCCTGATATAGCATATTTTGTAAATCCATTCGCCAACCCGGTTGGCGATATTTTAACCCGCAAGATTAGTTTAAACTAACCGAAATGATATCAAAGAGTCAATTGTTCAGTAAACAAGGAGGAATCAGATGAGAATAGCACTGGCAGGAAACCCCAACAGCGGCAAGACCACTTTATTCAACGCCCTCACAGGGAAAATTGAACAGGTGGGTAACTGGGCCGGCGTTACTGTTGAGAAAAAAGAAGGAAACGTGAAAAGTGAACTCCATTCAGGTGGTGAAAAACTCCGGGTGGTGGACCTTCCCGGCGCTTATTCCATCTCTCCCTTTACCTCCGAAGAGAGTATCACCAGCAGTTTTATCAAGGACGAAAAGCCGGATGTGATCATCAACATTGTGGATGCCACCAACCTGAGTAGGAGCCTCTTCTTTACCACTCAGTTGCTGGAGCTGGGTATTCCCCTGGTCATCGCCCTGAACAAAACGGACCTTCTTTCCAAAAAAGGGATATCTATCAAGAAGGAAACTCTGGAAAAAAGAATGGGATGCCAGGTTGTAGAAACCGTATCCGTCTCCGGACAAGGCATGGCCAACCTGGTTCAGGCAGCTATGGCAGCTGCCGGAAAGGTGCAACAGCCTGCCGAGGATACGTTGGTTGGTGCTGATGATAAAAAGCGGTTTGCCTTTGTCAACGAACTGGTCAAGGAAGCAGAACTCCGCCAGGTGGAAAGCGTCAAGCAGACTCGTCAGGATGCAGTGGACCGGATCGTTGCCCACAAATTCTGGGGGATTCCTATTTTCGCCTTGGTCATATATGCTGTTTTCTCCATTTCCCAGAGTTATCTGGGGCCTTTCCTGGCGGATATCTTTGTGGGATGGATCGACCAGCTGTACGGACTGGTGGAAGGGGCCATGGGTGACCAGGTTTCTCCTCTGCTCGCTTCCCTTCTATTAGATGGGATTATCGGCGGTGTAGGAGCGGTAGTCGGGTTCCTGCCCCTGATCATGATCTTGTTTTTCCTGCTGGCTCTGCTTGAGGATTGCGGGTACATGGCCCGAATCGCCGTTGTCATGGACCGGTTCTTTAAAAAGGTTGGGCTCTCCGGCAAGTCGATCATTCCCATGATCATCGGAACCGGCTGCGCCATTCCCGGTGTCATGGCTACCCGGACCATCCGGGATGACCGGCAGAGAAGGACTACCGCTATGCTGACTCCTTTCATGCCTTGCGGGGCCAAGCTTCCGGTCATTGCCCTCTTTGCCGGTATATTTTTCAATAACGCCGCCTGGATCGGAACCTCCATGTACTTTGTAGGAATTCTGATCATCATCGTGGGTGCCCTGATCGTCAAGAAGATCACCGGAGAAGGTGCAGTCAGGTCCTATTTCATCATGGAACTGCCGGAATATCGGATTCCCAGCATCGGCCGGGCCTTGGTTTCCATGATGTCCCGGGCCAAAGCCTTTATCATCAAGGCCGCTACCATTATCCTGGTATGCAACGCTGCAGTCCATATCATGCAGACCTTCAACTGGAGCTTCCAGATGGTAGAAGAAGGCATGGAGAACACCAGCATCCTGGCCAGCATCGCCAGCCCCTTTGCCTTCCTGCTGATCCCGCTGGGCTTTGGAGTATGGCAGCTGGCAGCCGCAGCAATCACCGGCTTCATTGCTAAGGAAAACGTCGTAGGAACCCTGGCCGTCGTCTATGGAATCAGCAATTTCATTGACACGGAAGAATTAGCCCTGGTATCTGGTGCAGAAAACGTAGCAGCCGTCATGGGACTGAGCTCCGTGGCAGCCGTAGCCTACCTGATGTTCAACCTCTTTACCCCTCCCTGCTTTGCCGCTATCGGCGCCATGAATGCGGAAATGGAAAGCCGAAAATGGCTGTGGGCCGGTGTCGGATTCCAGTTTTCCATGGGCTATACCGTTGCCTTTTTCGTCTACCAGATCGGTACCCTGATTACCACCGGCAGCTTTGGCGCCGGATTTGTTCCCGGGCTGCTGGCCGTTGCTGTGATCATTGGTATTCTGGTAGTTCTGATGCACCGTGGCGGCATGAAATCCTCGGTGCCCGCAAAGGAGATGATTTAATTGATGGCTGATATTATTGTATTGCTGGTTATTGTCGCTATTGTTTCCGGAGCTGTTTGGAAAATCAGGTCCGATAAAAAGAAGGGCATCAAATGCTCCGGCTGCCCCCACAGTAAGGTCTGCCCAAGCCAGACTGCTTGCCATACTTATGCAAAAAAGCCCTCTTGAGGGCTTTTTCTATGTTCATATTATTGAAATACTCTCTTGTATCAAAGCCCCAGAGAATCATAATCCCTGCTGAATCCCTCTCCCAGCACTTCCGTGGCGTTGGTGATGGTCAGAAAGGCATTGGGGTCGATTTCCTTGACGATGGACCGCAGCTTCCCAACTTGTTTGGGATAAACAACGACGAAGAGCATTTGCTGCTCCTGCTGGGTATACATGCCGGTAGCTTTGATGCCCGTGTTCCCCCGGCCCAGCTGCTGGATGATTTCCCTTGAAATCTCTTCGTTTTTCTGGGAAATGATATAGGCCGCCTTGGCGAAGTGCATCCCCGAAAGGAGGGTGCTGATCATATAGGAAGAGACCACCAGAGCCAGGATGGCATACAGGCCCTTGTGGACGCCGAATACGTAAAAGCCGCTTAAAATGATCAAGCCGTCGATACCCCGGATCAGGTTGACGATGGGAAAGGCGGGGAAGCGGAACTTGATGATGGAAGCCAGCATGTCCGTGCCGCCGGTGGAGGCAGAAATCCGCAGAACCATGCCGATTCCCGTACCCATCAGTGCACCTCCGAAAACAGCCCCCAGCAGAAGGTCATCTCCCACGCTGATGAAGCGGGGCAGCAGGTCGCAGTACCAGAAGGCAATGGATACCCAAAGCACCGCATAAAGGGAACGCTGGGCGAATCGAAAACCCCGTTGCTTGATGACAATCAGAAAGAGGGGGATGTTCAAAACCAGGTTGGTCACATACAGAGGAACGGGGAATCCGATCAGTTGCTGGCTTACTTCTTTAATAACGATGGCCAGTCCTGAAACACCGCCGGCTACCAGCCCCAGGGGGGACATGAACCAGGTGATGCCGATGGCCAGGATGGTCATACCGATGACGATCTGAATAAAATCTCGACCGCTGATACCTACTATTTTTTGCATAATGATCCTCCGGGATTTTTTTCTACTTTTTGAGCCCAGATTATTATACAATAAAATCAGAGAAAATGGGTAAATTCTATATAGGTATTAT
>JBLJBD010000049.1:0-2821 GCA_047637815.1 Anaerovoracaceae bacterium | reverse complement strand
GTTAGCCGGGTCCTGGTGCCGAAGTCCTTCCGGCTGACCACTTCTATGGTCCCTCCATGCCGTTCCACGATCCATTTCATGATGGAAAGCCCCAGCCCCGATCCTCCGGTGGCCCGGGCCCTGGATTCCTCCACCCGATAGAACCGGTCGAAGATGTAGGGGAGTTTTTCCGGATCGATGCCGATGCCCGTATCCTGAACCGTCAGCCGGACCTTTTCCCCTTCCTTGTCCGCATAGATTCGGATCTCTCCTCCCGGGTCCGTGTATTTGGTGCTGTTGTCCACCAGGATACGAAGGGCCTGCTTGATCAGCTGCCGGTCGGCTTCCATCATCACCGGTTTGGATTCCCTGGTAAGGAAGGTATGGTTGGGATCCACCATGCGGGCTTCCTGGGCCACTTCTTCCACCAGCTGGACTCCATCGAAGGTCTCCGGATAAAGAGCCATGGTGTCGTTGTCTCCCCGGGCTAAAAACAGGAGCTGCTCCACCAGATCCTTCATGTTGTCCGATTCACTGCGGATGGCAGAAATAGCCTCCTGCAGGGTTTCCGGGTCATCCTTTCCCCACCGGTCCAGCAGGCTGGCGTAGCCCTGAATGACCGAAATGGGGGTTCGGAGCTCATGGGAGGCATCGGAAACGAACCGGACCTGAAGCCGGTAAGCTTCATCGATCCGGTTGAGCATGCTGTTGATGGCGGCGGCCAGATCGTCTAATTCCTTCTGGCCCGTATCCATCCGGATCCGCTGATCCAGGCGGCTGGCATCGATGCTGCTGATGGTGCCCGCCAGGCTGCGGAGGCTTCTGGCCTTTTCCGCCAGATCCGTCAGGGGCTTCAGGGTCCGGGCCACATGACGGCGGCCCCGCCGCCAGCTCTGAATAAGAAGTAGTAGTTCCAGCACCAGTAAGACCAGAAAAAGCCGGTTATATTGTTCCAGCTCCCGGACGGGATAAGTGGTGACCACCATGCCGTCATCAAAGACCAGGAAATACCGGGCTTCCCGCCACAGGGATCCGGGCAGATCGCTGAGATTTCCCGGCAGAAAATACCGCATCGCTTCCCGGGCCTCCAGGGGAGAATCCGGCTGAATCCAGCCCGGCATCGGAATGCCCCTCATGCCCGAAGAGCCGATGGATTTTTCCTGGCTGATCTCCAGGGAGGGGCTCAGGATGGCCGAATCACCGGCTGGCCGGGACCGGAGCAGCGCCGTTTGCTCTTCCGCTTCTCCCATGCTATGGACGATCAGGCCCAAGGCAAGAAAAAGATTGAGGACCAGAAAAGCCCCCAAAAGCCCGAAAAAAATATGAAACTGCATCCGGGCCGACAGGGATATACGGCTTCCCTTACTGGTCCTGTTCTTCTCGGACGACATAGCCTACTCCTCGTATGGTATGGATGATCTTGATGCCGAAGGGTTCTTCCAGCTTCTGGCGCAGATAACGGACGTAGACGTCCACCACGTTGGTCTCTCCGGCATAATCGTAGCCCCAGATTTTCTCCAGGAGGGTATCCCGGCTGAGGACCAATCCCTTATTGCGCAATAAAAAGCAGAGCAGATCAAATTCCCGTTTGGTCAGTTCCACTGCCCTTTCGGAAACCAGAACCTCCCGGCTGGATTCGTTCAGAGTGACGGGCCCTGCTGCCATGATAGACGCTTCTTTTCTCACCGGTTCTTCCCCGGCATTTCGGCTCCGATTCCGATGGACCGCCCGGATCCGGGCCAGCAGCTCTTCAATGGCGAAGGGCTTGGTGATGTAGTCATCGGCTCCGGCATCCAATCCTGCCACCTTGTCCATGGTGGAATCCCGGGCGGTAAGGAGGATCACCGGAACCTGGCTGACCTGACGGATTCGCCTCAGCACCTCCATGCCATTAAGCCCTGGAAGCATCAGATCCAGGGCTATCAGGTCATATTGATTTTCCAGGGCCATGGCCAGACCGGTCCGGCCGTCTAAGGCCTTGTCCACGTCATATCCCTCGAATTTCAGCTCCAGTTCGATGAACCGGGCTATCTTTTCTTCGTCTTCAACGATCAGAATCCTCTGGGCCATTGGCCTCCTCCTGCTTTACACCGGCATTTCCGGCATCAGCTGCTTTGGTTTCCTTGGTGAAATCTTTTTTGATTCCCTCTGCCGCACTGGCCACATCGTCCATGACTTTGTTGACATTGACGGTACCTACATCCGGTCCGTGAAAGGAATACCGGAAGCTGAAGAAGAGACCGACGATCATCAGGGGAATCACGAACCAGAAGGCGAAGATCAGCAGCAGCACCAGGATGGTCAGAGGCAGATCGATGATCTTTTCACCCTTCCGTTCCACGGCCATCACGTTGACATTGCCCTTGTGGATCAGGACACCCAGCCATCGGAAGAATCGGCCTACCAGATCCGAGAAGGAGCTTCCCTGTCTTTTTTCCTTTTCTTTCCCATTACCGGCTTTCTGAGATGCCTGTTCCTTTTCCGGTTCCCGGGTAACGACTCTGCCACCGGACTGAGGCCCTTTGGTCTTTCCCTCTTTTTCCAGCAGGATCAATGCTTCCAGCAGGTCTCCTTCGGCTCTTTCCAGGGCATTTTTCGCTTCCTCATAGGTTACGTCTGCATAGGTCCTTAATTTTTCTACTTGTTCCATAGTTATCATTTTCAACATCCTCCTTTTGAATATCTTGTCTCTATCATAAGTCGGAAGTGTTGGATTCCAATTTGAGCAACATTAAAATCAGATTAGAATCAGGAAATTTTTCTCTCATTTTGGCTCCATCCCTTGTTTTTCAAGGATAGGATACCATTTGCGGTTGAATTTGTCTATAAAATGCTTTATATT
>JBLJBD010000048.1:0-4220 GCA_047637815.1 Anaerovoracaceae bacterium | reverse complement strand
ACCCGGATAACCGTATCCATAGCGTAGCCATCTCTGGCCTCGCCCACGATTAAATAATCCGCATCGCTCCGGAGGACACTTTTGGTAATGGTCAGCATTCGGTCCTGATCTGCCAGCAGCTGGACCACCGGAGCCCCGGGCATCAGCTTGTGAATGGGGATTTCCGGATCGGTTTCGATCATCAGCCCCTCCAAACTTCGGTTTTCATATTGCTGCCAAGTGGCAAGAAATGTGGTCTTGCTGGATCGCATGGCACCGGTAAAGGCTACATTGTAGCCCAGTCCCACCATATCCCGGAACAAGGGAATTGCTGCTTCCGGAATCGTTCCCCGGGCGGCCTGTTCTTCGAAGGTGTATTCGGGGATCACGTAACGGCGGAATATCAGGATATCCATGGCCTCCTTGACCAATGTTCCCCGGAAAATGGTCACCCTGGTCCCATCCAGCAAGTAGATTTCATGGGTGTCCTTGTTGTGCCTTTCCCGGGGTGTCAGCAGCAGAAAGGCTCGGATCAGCTGATCCCGCCGTTCCCTGGTAATTTTCTGGGGCTTCCTCTCCATTCTGCCGTCTTCCAGGAAAAAAATATCTTCACCGATGATTTTAGCTGAACTGCTGTTGCGATGTGTTTCACCGAACCACTCCGCCACCCCGGCCAACCCCCAGTTTTCATGGTAGATTCCTTCCTCCAGGCTGTTGTACCAAGAGGGATACTCGGTGTTGCCGCTTTGATGACGGCGGATCAGCTCCCGAATTCGGTTTAAAAAATAGCCGACCTCCTTTTCATATCCGATGATGGCTCTTTTTTGTATGTCAGCCATCCGTTCCATCGAGTCTCCCCCCTGCTCCCATTCCTTCATCAGTTCCTGAAAAATGGTGTTGCATAAGGCGGAAAATTCCATTCCTTCCGAAATTGGTGTTCCTTCCTTTTTTAAGTGGTCCTCTAGATAAAATTTTTCCATAGTCCCTTCCTTTCAGGAGACAGTCCTTCCTCACCCATAAATCCCAGGAGAACATTGGCAAGCTTTCGAATGTCTTCCCGATACAGTTCATCCCGGTACTCCATCAAGGTCCTGTATTCCATTTCCGCCTGCCTGGAATAGTCGGCCTGATGGACCAGAAGAAACCGATCCTTGGGGAAATCCAGCCTTTCTGATAAATAGTCCACCGAATAGGGATCCTTTTCCTGAAACTGGTTGAGGATGATCTGATTAAAATGGATTCCCGCTTCCCGATACCGGCTCCCCCGTTCCTCTACTCGCCGAATGGTGGACTCCATCTGGTTGAGGACCAGGAAGCGCTGAGCAGCCATTCGAAGTCCTCCGTAAGCCAGTCCGTTGTCCAGACTGCATCCGGTATCGCTGATGATTAGATCGAATTCGTCTTCGATGGATTTCAGCAGATACTCGGCCGTTTCCGGATGATAGTACCGTTCCTCCTCTTCCCGGACCAACCCTGCCAGCATATGAAGATTGTTGCGACGCCGGGTCGACTGGATAAACTCCTCCCGTATCAGCAGCCGGCTGTCCAGCTGAACCCGATAATCATCGATGGTCTGGACCTTTTCCCGGACAAAACCGGCGTTTTTTCTGCTGTTCAGGGTAATCAGCAATACTTTCATGTCCTTCTTCCGAAGGGCAATCAGTTCTGCCAGAGACTGGGCCAGCATGGTTGTGCCAGTCTTATGATCTCCTCCGTGGAGGGCCACCAGTTTTTTCATCATCTTGCCTGTTCTCCCTTCTTCTGTTCCTCCTGCTGGATGATCAGTTTCCTGCTGATGATTTCGGAATACCCGCCGAAAGGCTCCTCCGGGTCTATCGTATGAAACAAATAATCCAGAATTCTCCTATATGCTGAGATTTCTGCCAGGATTTCCAGTTCTTCCACCCTACCAGTGCTGTGGGCCCGATCCAGTATAGCCAGCTCTCCTTTCCGAATTTCTTCTTCTCCGGCCGTTACTTCCTTCCCCTGGGCATCTTTCACGAAGGCAACCTGAAATTCTCCCAGCTCGGTAGTGCCGTCCAATCCGTAGATCCGGATCCGGTCTCCCCTTCGCAGCGAGCTGCTGACACTGAAAATCCATTCTCCCCGAAGCAGAAATACTCCCTGGCCCTCCCCCATAAAGTGGCGGGGGCTTCCAAAGCTTTCTTCGACGATCTGGCTGTTTTTCGGGATGGGATAGAGAATCCGACTGCCCAGTATTTTATCCACTTGTTCTGGCTTGAGAGCCCCATTGACCCGATCTTCTTCTGCAGCCCTACGCTGAGCAAACATGCTCTCCACTGCCAATTCTCCGGCCATCAGATCCCGGTCGGCAACCAGAAGGGGAATCGAGCGCATTTGTTCCCGTCCCGACATTTCCCAAAAAAACATCAGTGCAACCGCCGACAGGATCAGAATCAAACCAAGGATGGTTCGTGTTCTTTTTTTCATAGGTCCTCCTTTTGGAAATTATTACCATTTGTTTCTTATTTTTACATATATTTCCATTCGTGTCAAGAGGCATCTTATTATTTTTCTTCATTGACATTCGGAGCAGAAACCAATAAAATTAATTTCGTATGAAAAAGTGCCGGTTGATGTTCCCTATTTCACGAAATAATCAGCCAGCGATCAACATAAACCAGACAAGATCGGAGTAACCAATGAGTTTATTAATAGTAGAAAATGTAACCCACGGATTTGGAGGACGGCGGATTCTGGAGGATGCCTCCTTCCGTTTGCTGAAGGGAGAGCACGTAGGACTGATCGGAGCCAACGGGGAAGGAAAATCCACCTTTCTGAATATCATAACCGGGCAGCTTCAGCCTGATGAAGGAAAGGTAGAGTGGTCCCGTCATGTTACCGTAGGCTATCTGGATCAGCATTCCACCCTGAAGCCCGGCATGACCATCCGGACCGCCCTACATGAAGCATTCCGCCATATGTTCGACCTGGAAAAGGAAATGCTTTCCCTCTATGACAAGATGAGCGAGGAAGATGCCGACATCGACCAGCTGATGGAGGAAGCCGGCGAGATCCAGCATATTCTGGAACACAGCGGCTTTTATATCATTGATTCCAAAATCGAAGAAGTGGCCAACGGCCTGGGCCTGGGTGCCATCGGGTTGGATAAGGATGTGGCTCAGCTCAGCGGCGGTCAGCGGACCAAGGTTCTGCTGGTTAAGCTTCTTCTGGAAGATCCTTCCATCCTGCTGCTGGACGAGCCCACCAACTACCTGGATTTTGAGCACATCGAATGGCTGAAGCGGTACCTGAAGGAATACGAAAATGCCTTTATCCTGATTTCCCATGACATGGAATTCCTCAACTCGGTGGTCAACGTGATCTACCATGTGGAGGACGGGGAATTGAGCCGCTACACCGGAGATTACGATAATTTCCTTCATATGTATGAGATCAAGAAAGGCCAGGAAGCCAGAGCTTACGAAAGGCAGCAGCAGGAAATCGAAAAGATGGAGGATTTCATTGCCCGGAATAAAGCCCGGGTGGCAACCCGGGGAATGGCCAACAGCCGGCAGAAGAGACTGGAAAAAATGGAAATCATTGAAAAGCCCCGGGAAAGGCCAAAACCCTCCTTTCATTTTAAGGAAGCCCGAACTCCCAGTAAATTCCTGGTGGAATGCAAGGATCTGGTGCTGGGCTACAGCGAACCCCTGACTCGCCCGGTAACCTTTTCCATCGAACGGGGAAAGAAGATTGCCATCACCGGAACCAACGGCCTTGGAAAGACCACCTTGCTGAAAACCATCTTAGGCAAAATTCCTCCCATTTCCGGAGAAGTTCAGCTGGGAGACTACCTGTTTCCCGGATACTTTGAGCAAGAGGCCGGCCGGGACAGTTCTCAGACCGCCCTGGAATACATTTGGAGCTTGTTCCCTTCCTATACCAATGCAGAAGTCCGTTCCGCCCTGGCCAAGTGCGGTCTCACCACGGAGCACATCACCAGCCAGATGAAAGTCCTGTCCGGCGGCGAAAACGCGAAGGTCCGCCTCTGCCAGCTGATGCAGAAAGAAGCCAACTGGCTGATCCTGGACGAACCTACCAACCACCTGGACGTGGAAGCCAAGGAAGAGCTCCAGCGAGCCCTGAAAGCCTACAAAGGCTCCGTACTCATCGTTTCCCACGACCCCACCTTCTACGAAGGCTGGATCTCAGAAGTCTGGAACGTGGAAGACTGGACCCTGAAAATCGTATAACCAACTTTATAAGCAGGTCTGCCA
>JBLJBD010000047.1:0-4794 GCA_047637815.1 Anaerovoracaceae bacterium | reverse complement strand
CGCATGGGAATCACCCAGCTTTCCGTCAGGCTGTTGCCCAGGAAAGGTCCCTGATACAGGTGGATGGCCTCCAGCATCAGCTTGAGGGACTCCTCCTCCGGCGCATTGGGATGGAGGGCCCGCTTCATGGTATGTTCAAAAATCTCGATGTCGACCTGACAGGGAATTTCCGGATTCCATCCGTATTTCCCATTGTAGTTGATGATGTATTCCGTTTCCGGCAATCCAAGAGAAAGAATCTGCTTCCGGAGCCGGTGGACGATGATCTTCAGCGCATTGGTGGGATTATCCACAAATTCATCTCCATAAAGGAGCTCGATCAGGTGCTCTTTCGTAAAGGATTTGGAACGATGGGCAAGGAAATACTGAAGCAGTTGAAAAACCTTGCTGCTTTTCAGTGGACCCTCTAAAATCAGATGGCCTCCCTGGCTCAGGGAAAATTCTTTAAAAAAGGTGATTTTATATTCCTCTTGCATGGGCATTCCCTCCCTTGCTCCCATTGTAGATAATAAAGCAAAAAATGTCAATGTAAAGACAATAAAAGTGACAAAAAGAGAATTTTAGGTCTAAAAGAGACACAGTTGGTCCGTTTCCGGCAATCCGGTCAATACGCCATGCTGTTTCAGAGCCTCAATGGCGGTTTTATTGGCTCGTGCCCGCTTCTGAATCTCTTCCACCGAGTGAAATGGCTGCTTCCGGTGCTCTTCCGCGATCAGCCGAGCTGCGGTTTCTCCCACTCCGGTTAGGGCCATCAAGGGCAGCAGGACCTTGTCGTCCAGTACTTTAAACTTGACCGGGTCTGAGTGCTCCAGAGAAGCCTCCTTAAAGTCATATCCCCGGCAGAGCATTTCATAGGCCAGCTCCATGACCGTCACACTGTCTTCTTCTTTTTTCGTCGCGTTCTTACCCTTATTTTCAATGGACTCGATCTTATCCAAAATAGCCTTGGGACCCTTTAATATGGTCTCCGAATCAAAGTCATTGACCTTGGTGGTAAAGGTGGTGGCGTAAAACTCTCTGGGATAGTAAACCTTATAATAGGCGATCCGGTAGGACATCATGACGTAAGCCACTGCATGGGCCCGGGGGAACATGTACTTGATCTTGTTGCAGGAATCGATGTACCATTCCGGCACGTCATTCTCCCGCATCAGCTCCATGTCCTTTTCGCTCAGGCCCTTCCCCTTCCGGACGTTTTCCATGATCTTAAAGGCGTTGCTGTTGGGCAGCCCCTTGTGGATCAGGTAATTCATAATGTCGTCCCGGGTGGAGATGGCGTCCTTCATGGTGGCCACCCCGCTTCGGATGTATTCCTGAGCGTTGTTGAGCCATACATCGGTGCCGTGGGAAAATCCGGAAATCCGGACCAAATCCCCGAAACGGCTAGGTCTGGTGTCATCCAGCATCTGCCGGACGAACTTGGTGCCAAACTCGGGAATCCCGAAGCTGCCATGACGATACTTATAGTTTTCCTCCTGGATATCCAGGGTGCTGATGCCGAGAAACAAGCCCTTAACCTTATCGTCGTTTAAAGGCAGGGTCAGGGGATCCACTCCCGTCATATCCTGGAGCTGACGGATCATAGAGGGCACATCGTGTCCCAGAATATCCAGTTTCAGCAGATTTTCATCAATGGAATGATAATCAAAATGAGTGGTAATGATGTCCGTATTCATGTCGTTGGCCGGCCGCTGTACGGGACAGAATTCGTAGATTTCGTGACCCCTGGGG
The DNA here is from genome assembly GCA_047637815.1 of Anaerovoracaceae bacterium. Lineage (GTDB taxonomy): Bacteria > Bacillota > Clostridia > Peptostreptococcales > Anaerovoracaceae > UBA5559. The sequence continues at coordinate 3,063 of JBLJBD010000047.1, read as the reverse complement.
ACAATGATGATCCCGCCGGGATGCTGTCCCGTGGTACGCCGGACTCCTGTGCAGCATTCGGTCAGCCGTTCGATCTCCCACTTATTGATGTTCTGCTCCCGCTCTTCAAAATATTTCCGGACAAAGCCATAGGCGGTCTTGCTGGCAATGGTGCCGATGGTCCCGGCCCGATACACGTTTTCCCGTCCGAAAATCTCTTCCACATATTTGTGGGCAGTGCTCTGATATTCGCCGGCGAAATTCAAGTCGATATCCGGCTCCTTGTCACCTTCAAAGCCTAAAAATACTTCAAAGGGAATGTCAAAGCCTTCCCGCTTCATCAGCAGACCGCAGTCGGGGCAGTGTTTTTCCGGCATATCCACCCCGCAATCGTACTCGTTGTTGTCTCCCCATTCAAAGTGTTTGCATCCGCTGCAGATGTAATGGGGTGGAAGGGGGTTTACTTCCGTGATGCCAGCCATGGTGGCGGCAAAGGAGGAGCCTACGGAACCCCGGGAACCAACCAGATAACCATCCTCCAGGGATTTTTTCACCAGCATTTCAGCGGAAACGTACATCACCGCATAGCCGTTGTTGATGATGGAGTTCAGTTCCCGCTCCAGCCGGTTTTCCACGTCATAAGGCAGGGGATTGCCGTACATCTCCCAGGCCCGCCTCATGCAGGTTTCCCGGAGGATTTCCTCGGCACGGTCGATCTTGGGGGGAAACTTACCGGAAGCAATGGGTTTGACGTCCTCCACCATTTCGGCGATTTGATTGGTGTTTTCCACCACCACCTGCCAGGCAGTATCCCGTCCAAGATAGCTGAACTCCTCCAGCATTTCGTCGGTGGTCCGAAGGTACAGTCCTTTGTCCCCTTCGATGTCCTTGTAGCCCTGTCCTGCCATGAGGATTTTCCGGTACAAGGCTTCCTCCGGAGTGGTGTAATGGGAATCGCAGGTGGCGGCAACCGGTTTTCCGGCATCCTCTGCCAGACGGACGATCCGCCGATTGATGTCCCGCAGCTCCTCTTCATCCTTCACCGAACCGTTGTCGATGAGGAATTGATTGTTGATGATGGGCTGGATTTCCAGGTAATCATAGAAATCAACGATTTCCTGAATACCCGGGTTTCCCTTCCGAACAGCCTGATAGACCTCACCCGCCTCGCAAGCAGAGCCGATGATCAGCCCTTCCCGGTGGTTGGTGAGAACCGATTTGGGAATCCTGGGCTTTTTATAGAAATAATCCAGATGGGAGGTGGAAACCAGTTTGTACAGGTTTCGGAGGCCCTCCTGGTTTTTAGCTAAAATAATGACGTGATAGGTGCCGGAAGACTTGTAGTCAATGGTTCCGTCTTCTCCAATCTTGTCCCGGTCGTCCAGCAGGTAACCTTCGAGACCGTAAATGATCTTGATGTCCAGTTTGCCCTTCTTCACAACTTTGGGGGCTTCCGGAAAAGCCTGCACTACCCCATGATCGGTGATGGCCACTGCCGGATGTCCCCAGGCTGCTGCCGTCCGGATCAGTTCCGACACTTCATTGAGACCGTCCATGGCGCTCATTTTGGTGTGGGCATGGAGCTCCACCCGTTTTTTCTCTGCCTTATCGGTTTTGGCTTCCCTCTGGTGCTTCTGAATGTCCTTCACCATGACCACCAGCTGGTTTTCATAGGTGTCCCATTCCACGATGCCCCGGACCCGGATCCCGTCTCCCGGATTGAGCAGTTCGTCGATCTCCTCCCATTTGCTGGGAGATACAAAAGCCTTAAGGCAAAGGGACGTGGTCTTGTCGGTGACCAGCAGGGTCACCAGCTTCTTGTCGCTGCGGATGGTACGGGCTTCCTTTCGGAACAGGATCCCTTCGATGACCACGGTTCCCGATTCGGTGTTCAGGCTCTGCATAGGATCCGGGTCTCCGGCAAAGGGTTTCCCCATGATCTGGTTGCCGCAGGCCGGTTCTTCCTTGGAGGACCGTTTTTTCCCCCAGCTCTTTTCCTGGGATTCTGCCGGTTTCTTCGGAGCAGCTACCGCGGATTTCTGAACCTGGGCCATTTCCCGGGCTTCCGTTTCCGTCAGGGCTTTTTTCTGATTGGACACTTTGGAATAGGAATCGTCGTGGTTTTCGAACCGAACCGGAAGGGAAATTCCCATGTTGGTCTCTAAAAGCTGACGGAACAGGGGTGAAACCCGATGATTGAGCTGTTCCACCGCCAGATTGCCCAGGGCAAAAATCGTCAAAGTATCCTCAGCCAAAGCATACTCCTCCGGCAGGATGGTCTTGGTTAAGGGAGCATATTCCCCGTTGACTTCTTCAATCATATACTCAATGTAGTGACGGAGGATCTCCTCCGGTTTCAGGATCATGTCCCGGTAATGAAACTGGAAATCCACCCTGACCAGATCCGGAATCTGGTTGATGATCAGGGCTTTGATCCGCAGGATGTCCTCATAGGGCACAACAAAATTCAGTTCTACCTCCAGGGTCAGAACTGAACCGTCTTTTGACATTTTTGCCTTTCCCAGATGAAAGGAATACGCTTCCTTGGGATGGCTGCCGATTTTATTCCAATGGATGTTGCTTTCGATCAGATTTTTCATGTTCTATTTCCCGGAGAAAAAAGCTTCTGCTTCTCTTCTCCACTTCAGCTCCTCTTCTCTGTCTGTTTCGTCCAGCCGGATGCCATGGGCCTCCGGACGGCTCTGTTCATCGATGGTGACGAAGGTGGTATAGCCCTCCGCCTTTTTCTTTCCCGTTTCCTCGGAAATCACATCAATGTGGATGGTAAAGCTGGTTTTTCCCGTACGGACCACGGTGCTTTCATAGCTGATGATCTCCCCCGGGTCCACCGGACTGAAAAAGTTAAACTGATGGGTATTTTTATAGAGGAGGCCGTGCTTGTTCTTGTGTTCTCCCACAGCTGCGATAAAGGAGGATTCCATCATCCATTCGATGGCCCTTCCGGCATAGAGGTTCTGATGATGGTTCAGGTCCTCGGATTTGATCATGTGACTGGCTTTATAGGTCTTCATAGTGTTCTACCGCCTTTAGTAATTCTGCTACGATGTCTTCTTCCGATACGGT
>JBLJBD010000046.1:0-5090 GCA_047637815.1 Anaerovoracaceae bacterium | reverse complement strand
CTGACGGTGGAAAACTGCAAGCCCTTCTATACCCTCCATCCCCGTTGCGGAACCAGTTTCCTGATGTTCGTCATGGTCATCAGCCTGATTCTCTTTTCTCTTCTGGGATGGCCCAACCTGTTTTGGCGGATCACTTCCCGGCTTTTACTGCTACCGGTGATCGCGGGGCTTTCCTACGAATTGCTACGGTGGGCGGGAAGAAGCAGCGGGATCCTGGTGAAGATATTAAGCCTGCCCGGGCTGTACCTGCAGAAGCTCACCACCATGGAACCGGACGACCAGCAGCTGGAAGTGGCCATCATCTCCATGAAGGCCGCCATGGAACCGGCAACGGCCCCCGATTGGGAAGGCATCCTGCCGGAAACTCGGAATGAAACGGGGGAGCAAACCCTGGAAGGAGTCCCGGCCCTATGAGCATAATGGCAAAAGAAGTCCTGAATATGGCAGAAGCGGCTCTAACCAAGGCCGGTTGCCCGGACCCGAAGTTGGACGCAGAACGGTTGCTCCAGTATCAGCACCATTTGGACAGCATGGGGCTTTTTCTCATGAAGTCCAAAATGATGGATCAGAAAGACTTTGAAGAATACTTCAAGCTGGTGGATTTCCGGCTGGCGGGAATGCCCCTTCAATACATCACCGGCTCCCAGGAATTCATGGGATTGGAATTCAAAGTCAACCAGCACGTGTTGATCCCCCGGCAGGATACGGAAACCCTGGTGGAAACCGCCCTGGAATACCTGAAGGGGGAAGATCCGGACCGAAGGCTGAAGCACAAGGGAGACTGGAAGATCCTGGACCTTTGCTGCGGAAGTGGAGCCATTGGCATCAGCCTGGCCCGACTGGCAGAAGATGCGGGACAGAAGGTCAAAGTCACCGCGGCGGACCTGTCGGAGGAAGCCCTGAAAGTGGCCCGGGAAAATGCCAGCCGGCTGGGAACGGATAAAAAGATGGTCTTTGCTTCCGGCGACCTGTTCCAGCCCTTTAAAAAAAGGCTGGGAAAGACCCGGTTCCAGATGATCGTCAGCAACCCTCCCTATATCCCTTCCGAGGTGATCACCACCCTCCAGACGGAGGTAAAGGATCATGAGCCCCGGATGGCTCTGGACGGAGGTCCGGATGGCCTGGATTTTTACCGGCGAATTCTGACGGAAGCCCGGGAACATCTGGAAAAGGGTGGCGTGCTTCTTCTGGAAATCGGATACGACCAGGGAAAAGCCCTGGAGCAGCTCTACGACACCATCCCCGGATACGCCGGATTCCGCCTGATTCAGGATTTAGCCGGACTGGACCGGGTCGTAGTAATTTACGGATAGCAAAATCTTTCGACAAAATCAAAAAAATATTGAAGCGGGAAAAACTTTGTGATATATTATAAGGGCTGTAGTTCTATTTGTTCACAGGGATCAAGGCCGAACTGCAAGAGATTATGAAAGAGGTGAATCACATGAAACAGGGAATCCATCCGGATTATAAAGAATGTCACGTAACTTGCGCTTGCGGCAACAGCTTCGTAACCAAGTCCACGAAGGAAGAGCTGAGACTGGAAGTCTGCTCCGCTTGTCATCCCTTCTTCACTGGCCAGCAGAAATTCATCAACCGAGGCGGCCGTGTTGAAAAGTTCAAAAACAAATACAACTTGGATTAGTGATAGAAATCAACTGGAAATGCAAATTTCCAGTTTTTTTTAGGGATAAATTGTGGTATAATTTTTAGTTAGGAAAAACTAAAAAAGAAGACCCTTCTCCGGACCCCCGGAAGCAAGGACTTCGTTCCCTTAAAGGAGAAATGAGAACAGCATGTACGACAAATTAGATTTTATTGTTGCCAAATACGAAGAGCTTTCCGCAAAGGTTTCAGACCCGGAGGTTATCAACGACCAGCCGGTGTGGCAGAAGCATATCCGGGAAATGAGCGAGATGGAGCCCATCGTCAACAAATACAAGGAATACAAAAAAACCAAGGACCAGCTGGCGGACACCAAATCCATGCTGGACGAAGGTGGTATGGACGATGAACTGAAGGAACTGGCTAAGATGGAGCTCTCTGAACTGGAGGATTCTCTGGAACAGCTTTCTTCGGAGCTTCAGGTCGCCCTGCTGCCCAAGGACCCCAACGATGAAAAGAACGTTATCCTGGAAATCCGGGCCGGTACCGGCGGGGATGAAGCGGCTCTCTTCGGCAGCGACCTTCTGCGGATGTACCTGCGGTATGCAGAGCGAAGGCATTGGAAAGCAGAAGTCATGGAAATGAACGACACCGGCATCGGCGGCATCAAAGAAGCGGTGGTGCTGATCAAGGGCCGGGGCGCCTATTCCCGGTTGAAATATGAAAGTGGGACCCACCGGGTCCAGCGGGTTCCGGAAACCGAATCCAGCGGACGGATTCACACCTCAGCTGCCACGGTGGCTGTACTGCCTGAAGTAGACGATGTGGAAGTGGAACTGAATCCAAACGATGTTCGGGTAGACGTGTACCGATCCTCCGGCAACGGGGGCCAGTCGGTCAACACCACCGACTCTGCCGTTCGGCTGACTCATATGCCCACCGGCCTGGTGGTCACCTGTCAGGACGAAAAGTCTCAGATCAAAAACAAGGAAAAAGCCTTTAAAGTTCTGCGGGCTAAGCTGTACGACATCAAGCTCCAGGAACAGAACAAGGAAATCTCTGAACAGCGGAAGAGCCAGGTGGGAAGCGGAGACCGAAGCGAACGGATCCGGACCTACAACTTCCCTCAGGGACGGGTATCGGATCACCGGATCGGCCTGACCCTCTATAAACTGGACTATTTCCTGGACGGAGACATCGACGAAATCATCGAGGGCCTGATCACCAACGACCAGGCAGAAAAAATGAAGAGCTTCTAATCATGATGAACAGAGAAACAATAGAAACCCGTATATTCGGCACCAGCCAGGAGGAATTGGCTGAGGCTGCTGCCATCCTCCGGGAAGGGGGTCTGGTGGCATTCCCCACAGAAACGGTTTACGGACTAGGGGCTGATGCCCTGAACCCATCCGCGGTGGCTAAAGTTTACGAAGCCAAAGGCCGTCCCAGCGACAACCCTATGATCGTCCACATCGCCAGAGCCAGCGACATCGGTCAGCTGACTCCCCGGCTGGATCCTCGGATGATCAAGCTTATTGAAAACTTCTGGCCCGGTCCCCTCACCCTGGTTGTCGCGAAAAAGGACAGTGTTCCCATGGTGACCACCGGAGGCCTGGATACGGTTGCAGTAAGGATGCCCGATGATCCGGTAGCCCTGGAACTGATCCGCCTGGCGGATGTTCCGGTGGCAGCCCCCAGCGCCAATCTTTCCGGTAAGCCCAGCCCTACCAAAGCGGACCATGTGATTCAGGATCTTTCCGGCAAAATCGATGGAATCGTTCGAGGGGCAGATTGCCGGGTAGGCATCGAATCCACGGTTCTGGATATTACAGGAGAGACACCGGTGATTCTGCGGCCCGGCATCATCACAGCAGAAAACATTGAATCGGCCATTGGAGAAAAGGTGGAGCTGGATCCGGCCCTGAAAAACCGGGAAGGCCTTTCCGAAGATTCCGATTCCCCAGCCCCCAAGGCCCCGGGGATGAAATACAAGCATTACGCACCCCAGGCCCGGATGATGGTCCTGGAAGGGCAGCAGGACAAAGTTCGGGCAGAGATCCAGCGTTTGAAGGCCCTCAACGAATCCCTGGGCAACAAGGTAGGGGTCATTCTCTTTGAGGAACAGGCCTTTATCGAAGCCGCCCACAATTTCTTTGCCGAGCTGCGGGAACTGGACCATCAGGGAGTCGACTTGATCCTGGCCGGAGCCCTCAGTGACAAGGATGGCCTTGGATTTGCGGTGATGAACCGGATGATGAAATCCGCCGGCTACAATATCGTCACAGTAAAATAAACCCGAAAACAGGAGGAAACTATGAAAATAGCATTGGCCAGCGATCACGGCGGCTTTGAAATGAAAGAAGACATCAAGAAATTTTTACTGGCAAATCAATATGAAGTGACGGATCTGGGCACGGATAACTGCAACGAATCCGTGGATTATCCCAACTACGGGAAAATGTGTTCCGAAGAAGTGGTCAGTGGCCGGGCCGATAAGGGAATCGTATTCTGCGGTACCGGAATCGGAATTTCCATTGCAGCCAATAAGGTGAAGGGAGCCCGTTGTGCCCTGTGCACTTCCGTTCATATGGCGGAGATGGCCCGTTGCCACAACGATGCCAACCTGCTGGCTTTAGGAGGCAGGACCACTGAGCTGGAACTGGCCATTAACATCGTCAAAACCTGGCTGAACACCCAGTTCGAGGGAGGCCGGCATCAGAGAAGAGTCGACCTGCTGGACAGCATGGGGGATGCCAATTAGCCAATAAAAGATAAAAAACGGCACCCTGAAAAAGGTGCCTTAGTTATAGAATGATGAAATTTGGAGGTAACAAAATGGGTAAAGTTTATGTATTCGATCATCCCCTGATTCAGCACAAGACGGCTATGATCCGAAAAGTGGAAACCAGCGTTAAGGATTTCCGGGAACTGGTCCGGGAGATTTCCACCCTGATGGCCTATGAGGCTACCAGGAATCTTCCCCTGGAAGAAGTGGACATCACCACTCCCGTCAGCGACGCCAGAGTAAAAATGCTGAAAGGGGAAGACATCGCCATCGTTCCCATCCTGCGAGCTGGTCTTGGAATGGTGGACGGCATGCTGGCCCTGGTGCCCAATGCCAAAGTCGGCCACATCGGCCTGTACCGGGACCCCGAATCCCATTTACCCGTAGAGTATTATTGCAAGTTACCCAATGACATAGAAAAAAGAGAAGTATTCGTGGTGGATCCCATGCTGGCCACCGGCGGAAGCGCAGCCGCTGCCATTGACTTTATCAAGGCCCGAGGCGGCAAGAAGATCATCTTCATGTGCATCATCGCCGCCCCCGAAGGCATCGAAGTCCTGCAGAAGGCCCACCCCGACGTGGACATCTTCATCGCCGCCAAGGACAGCCACCTGAACGAACACAAATACATCGTCCCCGGCCTCGGCGACGCCGGCGACCGCTTATACGGAACAAAATAACCAACTCTATAAGCAGTTCT
>JBLJBD010000045.1:0-14125 GCA_047637815.1 Anaerovoracaceae bacterium | reverse complement strand
AACATTATAATACAATTGACAAATGAAATACAGTATAATAATATATATTTAGTGATTTAAACCTGAATGGATGCCTTTTGGCTCCGGACAGATAAGGGCATTTCGGCCGCCGTGCCGGCCCACAAAGTGGCATCGACAGTATTTGACACATCTGTGGGGCGAAAACCGCACCATTGATGTTTTTTTGTTTGTGTATCCCTTATCCACTGTATTCCGATTAGAAGGAGAGCTACTATGAAGACAAAAGAGTTGAAGAAAGACCTGTACTGGATCGGCAACCTGGACCCGGATCTTCGGGTATTTGATATCATTATGACTACGGAGTTCGGCACGTCCTACAATTCCTATGCGCTGAAGGGATCGGAAAAAAACGTCATCTTTGAAGCTTCCAAAGCCAAATGCTTCAAGGAATATCTGGAAAAACTAACAGAGATCCTCCCCATTGAGGAAGTGGATTACCTGGTGGTTTCTCACACAGAACCGGACCACACCGGGGCCATTGAAGGGCTTCTGGACCTGAATCCCAAGATCAAGATCGTGGGTACCAATACCGCTGTCAATTTCCTGAAAGAGATCGTCAATCGAGACTTTACCGCCATTTCCGTCAAGGAAGGGGATACCATCAGTCTGGGGGACAAGACCCTCCGGTTCATCCCGGCCCCGAACCTTCACTGGCCGGATACCATGTTTACCTACATACCGGAAAACAAGACCCTGGTTACCTGTGACGCCTTCGGCGCCCATTACTCCTGGGAAGGGATTACCAACGATGAAATCGCCGATAAGGAAGATTATCTGAAAGCCCTCCGTTACTATTACGACATGATCCTGTGGCCCTTTAAGTCCTTTGTATTGAAGGCCATCAATAAGATTGAGGACCTGGACATCGAGACCATCTGCACGGGACACGGACCGGTACTGACAAAGGATCCGCGAAAAGTAGTGGAACTGCTCCGTCAGTGGTCCAGCGTGGCCAACCCCAACACCAAAAAGACGGTGGTGATTCCCTATGTCTCTGCCTATGGCTATACCAAGACTCTGGCGGAAACCATCAAGGTTGGAATCCAGGAAGCAGGAGACATCGAAGTCCGACTCTTCGATATGGTAGAAACAGATCAGGCTCTGGTCATGGATGAAATCTGCAACGCAGACGGAATCCTCTTCGGAACCCCCACTATTTTGGGAGAAGCCCTGAAGCCCATCTGGGACCTGACCACTTGTATGTTCCCCGGGGTCCACGGCGGGAAACTGGCTTCGGCCTTCGGATCCTACGGATGGAGCGGAGAAGGGGTCCCCAACATCATGGACCGGTTGGGACACCTGAAAATGAAGGTTTACGGACAGGGCTTCAAAGTCCGGTTCAAACCCAGCGAATCCCAGCTCAGCGAAGCCCGGGATTTTGGCTTTGGATTTGGTTCTTCGGTTCTGGCCGGCAAGGTTGTGGAAGTCAAGAAGAAAAACAAGGATAAGACCTATTGGAAGTGCCTGGTCTGCAGCGAAGTGGTAGAAGGGGATGAACCGCCCGCTTCCTGCCCTGTGTGTGGTGTAGGTCCGGATCAGTTCGTAGAAATTGAAATGGAGCCGGTTACCTTCCAGACGGATAAAGCAGAAAGATTCATCATCATCGGCAACGGGGCCGCCGGCACCACCGCCTGTGATGAAATCCGAAAGAGAAACCCGGTGGCCTCCATTCACCTGATTTCCCGGGAGCCTCTGATCGGTTACAACCGGCCCATGCTCACCAAGGGGATCCTGTCTGAGCTGGACATGCTGAACTTTTTCATCAAGCCCTATTCCTGGTATCAGGAAAACAACATCAAGTTGTCTCTTGGGGCAGACGTTACGGCTATTGATCCGGAAAAGAAGATCGTCCGCCTTTCCGACGGGAAAGAAGAACCCTTTGATAAACTCATTCTGGCCACCGGAGCGGAATCCTTCATACCATCCTTTGTAGGAGTAGAGAAAAAGGGAGTCTTCGCCATCCGATGGATGACCACCGTCAACGATATTCGGGAATACATCAGCGCCGGAGCCAAGACCGCAGCTGTCATCGGCGGCGGAGTACTGGGGCTGGAAGCTGCCTGGGAAATGAAAAAGGCCGGGCTGGAAGTCACCGTCATCGAAACGTCCCCTGTCATTATGGGCCGGCAGCTGGATGCCAAGGGAAGCGAGTTCCTGAAGGCAGCCATGGACCGGGCCGGAGTTCGAATCTCCCGAGGCAAGAAAGTAGAAGAAATCCTGGGGCAGGATAAGGTCACCGGCGTCCGTCTGGAGGATGGAACCTTGATCGAAGCGGATATCGTGATCATATCCACCGGCGTTCGGCAGAACACCCAGCTGGCCCAGGCCATGGGTCTGGAAGTGGGCCGATCCATCATCGTCAACGAGCGGATGGAAACGGAATTGCCGGGAGTCTATGCTGCCGGTGACTGTGCCGAATACAAAGGCATCAACTACGCCCTCTGGCCCCAGGCTATCGACATGGGGAAAGTTGCCGGAGCCAATGCAGCCGGAGATGAGATGACCTATGAACCGACTATTCCCGCTGTCAGCTTCAATGGTATGCGAACCAGCATCTTCTCCATTGGGGACATCGGAAAGACGGACGGCAAGAAATACAAGACCAAGGAATTCTGCGATGAGGAAAATCTGATTTACAAAAAATTATACTTCCTCAACGGCCGGTTCTGCGGCGGGATCCTTATCGGGGACACAAAAGATCAGAAGGATCTGATGATCGCCTTCGAGGAAAAGACCCCCATCGATAAAATGTAGGATTCCCTGAGGGGTAATCAAATAAAGGAGAAAGAAACAGAATGGGATTTGCAAATGAAGTAGGAATCGACCTGGGGACGGCGAACGTCCTGGTCTATATTAAGGGGAAAGGCATCGTCCTCAATGAGCCCGCCGTAGTGGCCATTAACAAGGACACCAATGAAATTCTGGCCGTCGGGGAAGAAGCCCGTCAGATGCTGGGAAGGACCCCGGGCAACATCGTTGCCGTCCGGCCTCTGAAGGATGGAGTCATCTCGGATTACGACATAACCGAACGGATGCTGAAGCATTTTATCCGGAAAACCTGCGGTGCCGGAAAGTTCTTCAAGCCTAAAATCATGGTGTGCGTACCCAGCGGTGTCACCGAGGTGGAGAAAAGAGCGGTCCGGGAAGCCACTATGCAAGCAGGGGGCAAGGATGTGTTCCTGATGGAAGAGCCTCTGGCTGCAGCCATTGGTGCCGGCCTGGATATCACCAAGCCCGACGGGACCATGGTCATCGATATCGGTGGGGGAACCACGGATATTGCTGTGATGTCCATGGGAGGTATCGTGACCAGCCAGTCGGTTAAAATTGCCGGAGACCGGTTTGATGATGCCATCATCAAATACATGAGAAAAGAACATAAACTGTATATCGGGGAAAGAACGGCAGAAGACCTGAAGCTGAAAATCGGTACAGCCTTCCCCAGAGAAACCAACGTTTCCATGGAGTGCCGAGGCCGGGATCTGGTCACCGGACTGCCCAAAGTGGTGGAGGTGTCCTCCAAGGAGATCATGGAAGCCCTGGACGAGCCCCTGTCCATTATCTGCGAAGCCATACACCGGGTGCTGGAAAGCACGCCGCCGGAACTGGCTGCCGATATCAGCAATGCAGGGATCGTCATTACCGGTGGTGGTGCCATGCTGTACGGCATCGACAAGCGGGTAGAACAACGAACCGGGATTACCTGTTACATCGCAGAAAATCCGATGGACTGCGTAGCCATCGGGACTGGCAAGGCCTTGGATTCCCTGTTGATTCTGGAAAACGCCGCTCTAAACCGAAGAAAATCCTTCACATAGAAACAACTCAACAAAAGCCCTGTTACCCAGGGCTTTTTTGCCTTATGAGGCAGTAAGGAGCAAGGAAACCATGAAATTAGAATTGATCGCCACCGCAACCTTCGGTTTGGAGGCTGTGGTAAAAAGGGAAGTGGAGGCCCTGGGATACCGGATTCTCCGGTCCGAGGACGGCAAGATTACCTACACGGGGGATGAGCGGGCCATTGTTCGTTCCAATCTGTGGCTTCGGTCAGCCGACCGAGTCCTTGTGAAGCTGGCCGAATTCCAGGCTACCGAGTTTGAAGAACTTTTCCAGCAGACCAAGGGAATCCCCTGGGAAGAATGGATTCCGGCAGACGGAAAGATGATCGTCACCGGGACTTCGGTGAAATCAACGCTTCACAGTGTCCCCGCCTGTCAGAGTATCGTCAAGAAAGCCCTGATTGAGCGGATGAGAGAGAGCTTCGGCTGCGAGGAATTTCCCGAAACAGGAGCTGAATACACCATCAAGACCACCCTGCTGAAGGATCGGGTGACCATCACCCTGGACACCAGCGGAGTGGGGCTCCATAAAAGAGGTTATCGAGTGGCAGACGTACAAGCCCCTATCAAGGAAACCCTGGCAGCAGCACTGGTTCAGCTTTCCTTCTGGAAGGAGGGCAGGCTTCTTCTGGATCCCTGCTGTGGCTCAGGTACCATTCCCATCGAGGCAGCCCTTATCGGCAGGAACATCGCTCCCGGGCTGAACCGGGACTTTGTCAGCGAAGGTTGGCATGTGATTCCGAAAAAGCTGTGGCAGGAAGAAAAGAAAAAGGCCTATGAAGCCATAAAGTACGATGCAGAGTTCCGAATCGAAGCATCCGATGTGAACCCCAGAGCCATTCAGGCAGCTATGGAAAATGCAGCCGAGGCCGGAGTGGATGACTGCATCCATTTCCGGGTTCTGGACATCTCCGGAATCGCAGCAGCAGAAGAGGGAGGGGTTATTATCGTCAATCCTCCCTACGGTGAGCGGATTGGAGAAGAAAAGGAAATTGAAAAAATATACACCAGCCTTGCCGCATTTATGAAGAAGAACCCAACCTGGTCCCTGTTTTTGATTACCACCGATAAGGAATTGGAGCAGAAAATCATGGGTAGGGAAGCGGACCGGCGAAGAAAGCTTTATAACGGTCGGTTGGAGACCACCTACTATCAATTCCATGGTGTTAAGCCCCCCAGGAAGGAAAAGGAATAAAAAAGAATAAAAATTCATATCTATGCATAAAAATGTATTGATTTTTTTTCGAGCCGGTAGTACAATGAAGGAAATCGGAAAAAAGGAGCAATGATTATGATAGATTTGAAAGGCAGACATTTTCTTACCCTGATGGATTTTACCGGGGAAGAGATCCAATATATGCTGGACCTGGCAGCAGACCTGAAGGCTAAGAAAAAGGCCGGAATATTTGAAAAGAACTTGGCAGGGAAGAACATCGTCCTGCTTTTTGAGAAAACCTCCACCCGGACCCGGTGCTCTTTTGAAGTAGCCTGCTACGATGAGGGGGGACATGTGACCTATCTGGACAAGGACACCAGCCAAATCGGGAAAAAAGAGTCTCTGGAGGATTCTGCCAGGGTGCTGGGCCGATTCTTTGACGGGATCCAGTATCGGGGTTATGACCAGAAGGTGGTGGAAGACCTGGCCTTGTATTCAGGAGCTGTGGTCTGGAATGGCCTGACCGATGTGGACCATCCCACTCAGATCCTGGCGGATATGCTCACGATGATGGAACACTGCAAGAAACCGCTGAAGGAGAATAAAGTTATTTTCTGCGGCGATGTTCGCAATAACATGAGCTATGCCTGGATGTACGGTTGTGCCAAAATGGGGATGCACTTTGTGGCCTACGGGCCCGATGAACTGATCCAGGGAGCGGATCAGGAAATCCTCAAAAAAGTAGAGGCTGTCTGTCGGGAAACGGGAGCGGTCGTTGAAATGACCAGTGATCCCGCTTGCCTCAAGGGGGCGGATGTGCTCTATACGGACATCTGGGCGTCCATGGGAGAAGAAGATCAGATTCCGGAGAGGGTCCGGATGCTGACTCCCTTTAAGGTGACCATGGAGATGCTGGAAGCCACCGGCAATCCGGATGTCCGGTTCATGCACTGTCTGCCGGCCTTCCACGATTTTGAAACCAAGATGGCCAAGGAACAGCTTGCCTTGGGCTACGATATCCGGGAAGTCACCGATGAAGTCTTCCGAAGCAGCCACTCGGTGGTCTTTGATGAAGCAGAAAATCGGCTTCATACCATCAAGGCGGTCATGGTAGCAACTTTGGGCGAAAAAAATATTGCACTCTAAAAGGGATTGTGTTAGAATATACCGGAAGAAAAAGGGAGTAGCTAGCAATCGCCTGTGATGGATTGTAATATTTGCGTCAAGACGGTGAAAACCCGCAAATATTTTAAACAGCAAGACTTTTACTAAGACAATGTTCATAGTAGGGGTCTTTTTTTTGAGAAGTTCCCCAGGTTTAAGCGAGGTAGAAAGATGTATTTCAACAAAACAAAAGAAGAGACCCTTTCTGTACTGGGCAGTACCACCGATGGCCTGAACCAGGCGCAAGTGGAAGAAAAGAAAGAGGAATGGGGTCTGAACCAGTTGAATGAGACGAAGGGGAAAACCATTTTTCAGGTATTTTTATCCCAGTTTGCAGACTTGCTGGTTCTGATCCTGATCGTGGCAGCGGGCATCTCGGTGTTGACGGGCCATGTGGAAAGCACCATCGTCATCCTGTGTGTCATCATTCTCAATGCTATTCTGGGAACGGTTCAGCACGTCAAGGCAGAACAGTCCCTGAAAAGTCTGAAGGAATTATCCGCTCCAATGGCCAAGGTCATACGAAACGGAATGCGGCAGGAAATTGACGCCAGGGACATCGTACCTGGAGACGTCGTGCTGCTGGAAGCCGGCGATATTGTTCCCGCCGACGGCCGGATTTTGCAGAATTTTTCCCTTCAGGTCAATGAAAGTGCCCTCACCGGAGAATCGGTGGCGGTGAATAAAACCGATGAAGTGATCCTCCAGGAAGAGATGCCCCTGGGAGATCAGAAGAATATGGTCTTTTCCAGCTCCCTGGTCAGCTACGGCCGGGGCCTGGTAGCAATAACCGCCACGGGCATGCACACGGAGCTTGGTAAAATCGCCACCCTGATGAACGAAACTGTTGAGCGGAAAACGCCCCTCCAGGTCAGCCTGGATAATTTCAGTAAAAAACTATCCTTTATTATATTGATCATCTGCGCCGCTATTTTCGCGGTTAACGTATTCCGGGATATGCCGATTCTGGACTCCCTGATGTTTGCCGTAGCGTTGGCAGTTGCAGCCATTCCGGAGGCCCTGTCCTCCATCGTCACCATATCTCTTGCCATCGGTACTTCCAAGATGGCCAAGGAAAACGCCATCATCAAGAATCTTCGTGCTGTAGAGGGACTGGGCTGCGTGTCCATCATCTGTTCTGACAAGACTGGAACCCTGACCCAGAACAAAATGACGGTCAAGGAAACCTATTCCATAGGCACCGAAAAAAGCAATAAGCTTTTGGTGGCTTCTATTCTGTGTAATGACAGCACAATTGTGGAAGGGAAGGCCATGGGAGATCCTACGGAAACAGCCCTGACCCAATACTATTACGAAAATTTCTCGGATATTCATGAGCGGCTTCAAACCTATAAGCGGCTGGCAGAGCTTCCCTTCGACTCCGACCGGAAAATGATGAGCACCGTCCACGATGTGGATGGAAAAATCGTGATGGTTTCCAAGGGAGCGGTAGATGTGATGCTGGACCGGATCAGCCATGTCTTTGACAACGAAGAGACGCGGCCGGCCACTCCGGAAGACCTGGAAAATATCCGCCTGGCCAATGAAGAGTTTTCTCACCGGGGACTCCGGGTTCTGGCCTTTGCCAGAAGACAGCTGGACAGTTGCAGCGTCAACCTGGAAAGCGAGCAGAATTTTACCTTCATCGGGTTGATTGCCATGATCGATCCTCCCCGGGTTGAATCAGCCCCTGCTGTGCGGGACTGCCGGATTGCCGGTATTAAGCCCATCATGATTACCGGGGACCATAAAATTACTGCCTCCGCTATCGCCCGGGAAATCGGCATTCTGGAAGAGGGAGACCTGGCTATTACCGGTCTGGAACTCAACAAGATGTCCGATGAGGAACTGGCGGAGCAGCTGCCCCATATTTCTGTTTATGCCCGGGTTTCTCCCGAACACAAGATCCGAATCGTGGAAATGTGGCAGCGACTGGGCAATATCGTAGCCATGACCGGAGACGGGGTCAACGATGCTCCGGCCCTGAAAAAGGCCGATATCGGCATCGCCATGGGAATCACCGGTACGGCGGTTTCCAAGGATGCAGCGGCTATGGTCCTGACCGACGACAATTTCGCCACCATCATCAAATCGGTGGCTAACGGACGGAATATTTATAACAACATACGGAATTCCATCAAGTTCCTGCTTTCCGGCAATACCTCCGGTATCCTGGCTGTGTTGTATACCTCCATATTGGCACTGCCCATGCCCTTCATGGCGGTACACCTGCTGTTTATCAACCTGCTGACCGACAGTCTGCCTGCCATTGCCATTGCCATGGAGAAACCCCATAAAAACCTGCTGAAGGAAAAACCCAGGGCCAGCAGCGAGTCCATCCTGACAAAAGATTTTCTGCTGGAAGTAGGGGTACAGGGGGCCATCATCGGTATATTCACTTTAGTGGCTTATTATGCAGGGCTGGAGATCAGTGCCGGTGTTGCCAGCACCATGGCCTTTGCCACCCTTTGCTGGGGCCGGCTGTGGCATGGTTTCAACTCCAGGGGAAAGAGTTCCATCTTCCAACTGGGATTCCTTTCCAATAAATACAGCGTCGGTGCCTTCCTCTTAGGAACCCTCCTGCTGGCTTTGGTCATGATCGTACCGCCGATGCAGGATCTGTTTGAAGTGACGCCTCTGGGCATAGAAAACCTGGCAGTAGTAGCCGTTTGTGCCCTGTCACCCACCATCATTATACAGCTTTTCCGGCTGGCGACCCGTCGCTGACCCACTGACCTTGCATAGGGGAAACCCGATTGCAAGGTTTTTTATAGAACCGGCAAAGTTTTTTAGGAATGTTATTGCATAAATATATGATTTTATGTATAATTATTAAAGATAAAGCTTAGAAGGATTTGAAGGAGAGAACCATGGAAGGATTACTTTATTTAGAAGACGGCACTTTTTTCACCGGAAAGGGCTTTGGCAGCTGTACCACCCGGGTGGGGGAGCTGGTCTTCAACACGTCGATGACCGGATATCAGGAGGTGCTGACCGATCCCTCCTACAACGGCCAGATCATCAATATGACTTACCCCCTGATCGGAAATTATGGGGTCAGCATCGGGGACAATGAGTCTGCCAGTATTCATGCCTTCGGATTGGTGGCCAAGGATGTGTGCTTCCGTCCCTCCAATCATATGAGTGTGAAAAACATCCATCAGTGGCTGGAAGAAAATCAGATTCCCGGGGTGTGGGATCTGGATACCAGAAAGATTACGAAAAAAATCCGAAAAGAGGGAACCATAAAGTGCGTCATCAGCACCGAGGGGATTTCTCTGGATGAAGCCAAGGCTCTTTGTGACGGTACAGTGCTTAGGGGAGATTATATGAAGACCACCGGCACGGACCACTATCTCCATCTGCCTGGCAACGGTAAAAAAGTAGCAGTGCTGGATTTCGGCGTGAAGCAGAATATTTTAAGGCACCTGAACAAATTGGGATGCGACCTGCACATTTTCCCCTATGCTACAAAGGCGGAGGAGATCATGGCCATTAAACCAGACGGCCTTTTCCTCACCAACGGCCCGGGAAATCCGGAGGAAGCCGTGGAAGCCATCGGAGAGATTAAAAAAATGATGGACCAGCTCCCCATCTTTGGTATCTGCATGGGCCATCAGCTGCTTGCCCTGGCAGCCGGCGGACAGACCTATAAACTGAAGTACGGTCATCGGGGAGGGAATCATGGTGTTTATGATAAAGACACGGATCGATCCCATATCACTTCCCAGAACCATGGTTATGCGGTGAAGGCGGAAAGTGTTCTGCTCAAAGGACTGGAAATCACCCACCTGAATTTGAATGACGGAACGGTGGAAGGGATGCGGCATCGAAGCCTGCCGGTCTTCTCTGTCCAGTACCACCCGGAAGCGGCCCCGGGACCGGCAGACAACGCCTATTTGTTTGATCGATTTATCCAGTTGATGGAAGGGAGCAACCAGTAATGCCAAAACGAAACGATATTAAGAAAGTCCTGATCATCGGCTCCGGCCCCATCATCATCGGCCAGGCAGCGGAGTTCGACTATGCAGGTACACAGGCCTGTAAAGCCATTAAAGAAGAAGGAATCGAAACGATCCTGGTCAACAGCAATCCGGCTACCATCATGACGGATAAGGGGATTGCCGATAAAGTATACATGGAGCCTCTGACGGAGGAAGCCCTGACTCAGATTCTGGAAAAGGAGCGGCCTGACGGCATCCTGGCCGGATTTGGCGGTCAGACAGCCCTGAACCTGGCCATGCAGCTGGATGAAAAGGGGATTCTGGCCAGTCTGGGGGTAGAACTGCTGGGAGTCAACAAGGACAGCATAAAAAAAGCGGAAGACCGGGATGAGTTTAAGCAGCTGATGCAGAAGATTGGCGAGCCCATTCCTCCCAGCATCATCGCTACCACCCTGCAGGAGTGCCGGGATTTCGTGGAAAAAGAAGGTTTCCCTGTCATCATCAGGCCCGCCTATACCCTGGGGGGGACCGGCGGCGGCATAGCCACAAACCCTAAGGAACTGGAGCTGATCAGCAAAAAAGGGATGGAAAGCAGCAGCATTGGCCAGATTCTGCTGGAAAAATCCGTAGCCGGCTGGAAGGAAATCGAATTTGAAGTAATGAGGGACCGGAAGGACAACTGCATCATCATCTGCAGCATGGAAAATCTGGATCCGGTTGGAGTCCACACTGGCGACAGCATTGTCGTTGCTCCGGTTCAGACCCTTCGTGATGTGGAATACCAGATGCTGCGAAATGCCGCATTGAAAATCATACGAAGCCTGAACATTGAAGGGGGATGCAACATTCAGTATGCCCTGGATCCCCACTCCATGGACTATATCGTCATTGAGGTCAATCCTCGGGTCAGCCGGTCCTCCGCTCTGGCTTCCAAAGCGGCCGGTTACCCCATTGCCAAAATCGCAGCTAAAATCGCCATCGGCTTCAGCCTGGATGAACTGAACAATTATGTGACCAAGACCACCAGCGCCTGCTTCGAACCGACCATCGACTATTGCGTGGTCAAGTTCCCCAAATGGCCCTTTGATAAGTTCCGTACCGCGTCCAGAAAGCTGGGAACGCAGATGAAAGCCACCGGAGAGGTTATGTCCATCGACCGAACCTTCGAAAGTGCTCTGCTAAAGGCTGTGACCTCTCTGGAGGTCAAGTGCGACGGTCTCCGGGTTCCTTATGTGACCGGTCTGACCACGGAAAAATTGATGAAGAAGATCGAAGACTGTGACGATGAACGGATTTTCTGTCTGGCAGAGGCAATGCGAAGGGGAAAAACGGTGGAGGAACTCAACCAAATGACCCAGATCGACCCTTGGTTCCTGGATAAGCTGATGGGCATCGTGGAGATGGAAAATGAACTGAAAACCAGGGAAATCGACGCCGAATTCCTGGCTGAAGTTGAAAAACGCGGCTTTACTGACAGCGAGATCCTGGCTCTTTCCGGCATGCCCAGAGAAGTCCTTCAGGATATGCGTATCTACCATGATATCTTCCCGGTCTACAAGGTGGTGGACACCTGTGGTGGTGAATTTGATGCAGCCACTCCCTACTACTATTCCTGCTTCGACAGCGAGGATGAAAGCGTGGTCACCGATAAGAAGAAGATTCTCGTGGTGGGTTCCGGCCCCATCCGTATCGGGCAGGGTATCGAATTCGACTACTGCTGCGTCCAGGGGGTCTGGGCCATCAAGGACCTGGGCTATGAAGCCATCATCATCAACAACAACCCGGAGACGGTCAGTACGGACTTTGACACCTCGGACAAGCTGTATTTTGAAGCACTCCATATCGACGACGTGATGAATGTGGTTAAAAAAGAACGGCCCCAGGGAGTCATCCTCCAGTTCGGCGGACAAACCTCCCTGAATCTGGCAGATAAGCTCAGTGGCAGGAGCATTAAGATCCTGGGTACCGCCAACAAATACATCGACATTGCAGAAGACCGGGAAAAGTTTATTGCCCTCTTGGAAGAGCTTCAGATCCCTTATCCGGCCGGTACTGCGGTTACCAACGAAGAAGAAGCCTTCCGGGCCGTGGAAACCCTGGGATATCCGGTTGTGGTACGACCCTCCTTCGTTATCGGAGGCCGGGGCATGCAGGTGGTCTATGAAGATGATGAACTGAAAAAATATCTGAAAGAAGCGGTGGCCATCTCCACCGATCATCCCATCCTTATCGATAAATACATCGAAGGCCAGGAAATCGAAGTCGATGCCATCGGAGACGGAGATGAAATCCTGATTCCCGGCATCATGGAGCACATCGAGCGGACCGGAGTCCATTCCGGGGACAGCATCTCCGTCTATCCTCCTTTCCGGGTAAGCAAGGATTTGGAGGCTCAGCTGGTCGATTATACCCAGAGGATCGCCAAAGCCCTGCATATCGTTGGACTGGTCAACATCCAGTATGCCTGGGACGGGGAAAAGCTCTACGTCATTGAAGTGAATCCCCGGGCTTCCCGAACAGTGCCCATCTTAAGCAAGGTGACCCGGGTTCCCATGATCAATCTGGCAGTAGCAGCCATGCTGGGACAGAAGCTGAAGGATTTAGGATATGGAACCGGACTATACCCGGCTGCGGAAAAATATTCCGTCAAAGTTCCCGTTTTCTCCAGCGCCAAGCTGACCGATGTGGACGTGGCTCTGGGACCGGAAATGAGGTCCACGGGCGAGGTCCTGGGAATTGACGAAGACCTGGAAAAGGCCTTGTACAAGGGATTTCTGGCAGCCAATATGAAGATTCCTGCTTCCGGCGGAGTATTTGTAGCTCTTCGTGATTCGGAAAAAACTAAAAAGACAGCAGCGATCATCCAAAAATATCAGGATGCCGGATTCACCATCTACTCCTCCAAAGGCACGACGGCATTCCTTCGCGAAAACGGAATCGACGGAAAGCTGATATCCTTTGATAAGGCCAGAGAAATGGTGGGGGACGGAATCGACTGTGTCATCAATGTTCCCCGGGTAGGAAACATTCGGGAAAGCGACGGATTCGCCACTCGAAGAAAAGCCATCGAATGGGGTGTGCCGGTACTGACCTGCATGGACACCGCCGATGCCTTTATGACAGCCATCCGGTTGAAACAGGCCGGAACCGTTCTGGACTACAAGCAACTGGATCTATAAAATATAAAGAGCTGGACTCCTAAGGAATCCAGCTCTTGGTTAAAAGATAAAAAGAGGAAACCTCTTTTCTGATTCAAGGATCAGGGAGAGACTTCCTCTTTTGTTTGGTTGGTTGATTTCCGGGAAAGGTCTTTTTCCCGTTTCCCCACCCATTTCAGGATGAAGACCTGAATAATTCCTGCTGTCGGCACGGCCAGGATCATTCCCGGTATCCCGAAGAAGGATCCGGCAACGGCAACTGCCAGCAGAACGAAGAGGGGATGGAGGCCTGTGGTGGAGCCCACTACCTTCGGATAGATGATATTGGCATCAATCTGTTGAATACCGAAAAGGATGGCCACCGCCAGGACTCCGTGGCTCAGGCCTCCGGTGAAAGCTCCCACGATGAAAGCGGGGACCATACCCAGGAAGGGCCCAAAATAGGGGATAATGTTGGCAATACCGGCAAAAGCCCCGATAAAAACTGCAAACTCCAGGCCCATGATGGATAGACCAATGGCAGATAAAATTGCCACGATCAGGGCATCCAGCAGAGCTCCCCGAATAAAGAGAGAGACTACACCATTCACGTCCTGCAGAGTGCCCCGAATCCTGTTTTCTGAAGATTCCTTGAAGACTAAGCCCAACCATCGGTTGAACAAGCCCAGGAAAAAATCTTTGTCCTTCAACAGGTAAATGCTGACCATGATGCCCAGCAGGGTGTTCAGGATGCTGCCACCAACGGAACCCACGAACCCGATCAGGGCTGAGGTACTGAAGTGCTCGGCGATCCATCGGATGATGGAATCGGCCAGGTTGTTGAGGGGCTGGGAAAGTCCTGCA
>JBLJBD010000044.1:0-2107 GCA_047637815.1 Anaerovoracaceae bacterium | reverse complement strand
CTCTTCTTATGCATATCCTTCTTCTCGCTTTCCTACAGTGAAAACTAATGATGTCTTTGTTACTTATATTCCAGAGACAGGTGATCACAGATTTCCTGGGCAATCTTTCCCAAGGGCAGCTGCTTCATGACGGCACCGATGTTATAGGCCACCATGGGCATGCCGTAAACGGTGGAAGTGCTTTCGTCCTGGCCAATGGTCCAGGCACCGGCCTTTTTCATGTTGAGAAGGCCTTTGGCCCCGTCGCTTCCCATTCCCGTCAGGATGACGCCGATGGCCTGAGAACCAGCGGCCTGGGCTACCGAATCAAAGAGCACGTCTACCGATGGGCAGTGGCCGCTGACTTTTTCTCCCGGTTGGGATTTGACGTAGAAGCCGGAAGGGCCCTTTTTCAGCTGCAGGTGATGCTCCCCGGCGGCGATGATGACCCGGCCCGGTTTCAGCTGGTCTCCGTCCTCCGCTTCCTTGACCTCCAGGGGGCAGGAATTGTTCAGCCGTTCGGCATAGAGACGGGTAAAAACCGGCGGCATATGCTGAACCACCAAAATCCCCGGCATGTCCCGGGGCAGGGTGGTGATAATGCGGTAGAGGGCTTCCGTCCCCCCGGTGGAAGCACCGATGGCCACCACCATATCCCGCATATCGGTCCCCTTGGAAGACACGAATTGAACCGGTTCATAGTCTTTTTTGAAGCTACCCACCTTAGCAGTGGAAGCGATTTTGATCTTGACGATCAGCTCATTGATAAAGGCCGGCAGACTGCCGGAGCGGCCCGTATCCGGTTTGGTGACAAAGTCCACCGCTCCCGCGTTCAGGGAGTTCAGCACGTTTTCGCTGGAAGAGCTCACCACGATCACCGGCAGCGGGTACTGGGGCATCAGCTTTTTCAGAAAGGCGATGCCGTCCATTTTGGGCATTTCCACATCCAGGGTCACCACGTCGGGTTTCAGTTCCAGAATCTTATCTCTGGCGTCAAAGGGGTCCTGAGCCGTTCCGATGACTTCGATGCCGAAATCCTTGGAAAGCTCTCTAGCCAATACTTCCCGGAATAATATGGAATCATCTACAATGAGAACCCTGATCCGTCTGGTATTTTTCATTCAGACAACTCCTCTCTTTTCTGTTTGGTCCATGATGGAATCAGCCTGTATCTAAATCTGGCTGATGATTTCCATTTCGTCGTTTTTCAATAGCCGTTCGCAGTCCAGCAGGAGCTGTACCCGGTCTCCGGACTTGCCGATGCCTTTGATGTATCGGTTTTCAAAGCCCGTCTTGTTGGGGGGCGGCGGAGCGATATCCTCTTCGTTAATGGTCAGGACCTCGTCCACGTTGTCCACGATGAGACCCACGGAAACCTGGGCGATATCAATGACCACGATACAGGTCCGGTCGTTGTACTCCATGGGTTCCTTGCCAAATTTCAGGCGCACGTCAATAACGGGAATGATCTTTCCTCGCAGGTTGATGATTCCCTTGACATATTCCGGAACCTCCGGAACCTTGGTAATGGACTGGATGCCGATGATTTCCGTGACATAGCGGATCTCGATACCATACACTTCGTCCTCTAAAGTAAAGGTCAGAAATCGACCCTGCTGGGTATCTTCTTCCATTCCCTGCTTTTCTTCAAAAATTTCAGACATGTTGTTCCCCTTTCATGCTCTTGGGCATAGATATATTTCTTACTTCATATATCGGACAAAGGCCTGAAAACTTAACAAAAAAACAGACGCTTTTTATCGCGTCTGTGCTTTTATCAATATTCTCTTACATCCCTGCTCAAGGCCTGAACCTTCATAATCCCGTTCTCCAGATTGAAGAATACCGTTCGTCCGTAGTTGGATCCTGTATCCTCAGCCAATATGGGAATCCGGAGGTCCTGCAGCACGCTCTTGACACTGGCCACATTCCGGTCGCCGATGGTACCGATGGTGCTGCCCGCCTGGACCTCGAACATCTTGGCCCCTCCGGCGATTTTGGCCTTCAGCCTTCGCCGCTGTGCCCCCATCCTTTCCATTTCTGCCACCATATCCGGCAGGGCCGTATCGGCAAATTTCATCCGGTTGATTTCCTGCCGGGCAAACTGGGCGCTGTCCGGCAGCATGAT
>JBLJBD010000043.1:0-2460 GCA_047637815.1 Anaerovoracaceae bacterium | reverse complement strand
AAGAGCTTCATGGTCTGAAGCTGACTTTCCAGGTTCTCCCGGCTTTTTTTCGGCAATAGGTTCAGCAGATTCCGGACCTCCGTCTCCACCGCAAGGGCGGAGGCTTCCTGCTTCACAAAGCAGTCAAATATCTTCAGGAAATTGCCCAGGGCTTCTTTCAAGGCCGGCTGATCCGGCACCTTGGCCAACACCCGGAGGCTGTCAAAGATGGCCCCCTTAAACACCGTCTGGTTCTGGTCCTGCTTCATCAGCTGCTCCAGAAATTGTTCCGGTTGGATAAAAAGACCCTGCCAGATCCGGGAGGTACCCGTTGCCTGGGCACCCTCTGCCTGGGACAGGGTTCGGATCAACTTCTGCAAGGCTTCCGCTGTAGAGTTGGTCCCCTTCAGCAGAGGCACCAGCATCTGGCGGTTCAGGTCCTTCAGGAAAAGCTGACGATTCTTGTCCTCTTCCCCATCGATGGTCTTAACCGGCTTTTTTTCGGCTGGTTCCGCTCCCGTGATGTCAAAGACCACATCCTTGGGGAGATTCTTGGGCAGATTTTCAACTTTATTCTTGGGAATCACCGGAGAGGTGATCTTTAAAATATCAACCAAGGCGTCACTCCTCTAGGGGCACAGGGACTGGTTAACGGGTCTTGAGAGACCGCAGCAGCTGGGTGGCGATAAGCACATCATTGAAGTTGGCTCCCTGGCAGGACCAGATCAGTTCCCGGACTTCCGGCCGGCCTTTTACCACCTCCAGAATTTCCCGGGTCTCCTCGCATAGCTCGATCACCGGGGGATCTGGTATTTCTTTGGATTCTGATTCAAACAGCAGTTCCTTCATGGTGATGTCTAGCACCTGGCAGATCTGATTGAGACGGGTCAGGTCGATGGAGTTCTTTCCCGTTTCCCAGGCAGATACGGAGCTGTGGGTCACATCCAGGGCTTCAGCAAATTCCTTCTGGGACATTTTCCTGAGTTTCCGGTACTTCTTGATATTGCATCTGGCAATGTCGTTGGTCGGCAATTCATTCACCTCCTGGCAGAATATTCCTCTTTTTCGTCATAATATTTGATTATATATTGAATTTTTGCGATTTGCAATTGCATTTGCTCACTTTTTTGAGAAAAGCGGATTTCTGCCTAATAATTCTCCTGCTCCGGCCGATAAAAGGTATAGAAGTTTTCAACAATAAAGGTAAAGGTGGAACGGTTATGAGCTATTTTGATTACGGAAATGATTCCATGCTTGAAATGTACTTATTTGAATCAACAACCCTGCTGGAGCAGCTGGAGGACATCCTCATCGACTCGGAAAAAGAGGAAAACCTTTCTGCCGAAAGCGTCAACGAGATTTTTCGGATCATGCATACAATCAAAGGCTCTTCGGCCATGATGGAGTTTGATTCGATTTCTCTTGTTTCCCATAAATTAGAAGACCTGTTTTATTTCGTCCGGGACAAGGGGATGGACGATGATTACTCCAGAGAGCTCTTCGACCTGGTTCTCCGGGTGTCCGACTTCCTGAAACAGGAAGTGGATAAAATTCGAAACAGCCAGCAGCTATCCCAGGGCAACCCCCTCCTCATCGAGGAGATTCTGGATCTGCTGGAACGAATGCAGAACGGCGAAGGGGCAGAAACGCCAACTGTAGAAGCAGTTCCGGAACCTGGCGTAAAAGAAACAACCCCAAAGATGGAAGCGCCAGCTATCGAGGCTGTTCCGGAATCTGGCGCTACAGAACCGGCTGTTGAAGTCACAGCCGGGGAATTGGCTTCTTTAAACCTGCATGTCCGATTTGCCGCCGGAAGCCAGATGGAAAACGTCCGGGCTCTGATGCTGATCAATAAGCTGGAGTCTGCCGGAAAGGTGCTAACTACCCTCCCTGCCGATGTGAGCAACAACAAGGACGCGGTCCGGCTCATTCCGGAGCATGGCTTCTATTGCTGTTTTGAGAGCACCCTGCCCCAGGAAGAAGTGGTCAAACTGGCTAAAGGGACCCTATCGGTGGAAACGGTTTCTATCGTGGACCGGATTCCGGAAGCCCTGGAAGATCTTAATCCAGCACTAGCCCCTCAGGAACCGGTTCCGGCTGCTGCCTCTGCTGCCGATGGATCCATCTCCCCTGTTAAGGTCTCAATGGATCCGGGAACTCCTCTTCCATCAGAAGTGGAGAAGATCAATAACAATTCGGACAGCTATAAAAACAAACCGGCCAAGCAGAACCTAATCAACGTGGATCTGAACAAACTGGATAATCTGATGGACCTAGTGGGCGAAATCGTCATCACCGAATCCATGGTTTCCGGTAACCCGGATCTGGCCGGACTGGAGCTGGAAAACTTCAACCGGGCCTCTCGCCAGCTGAGGAAGCTCACCGATGAACTTCAGGATATGGTCATGTCCATCCGGATGGTGCCCATTTCCGCCACCTTCCAGAAGATGAAGCGAATCGTCCGGGATATGGGCAAGAAAC
>JBLJBD010000042.1:0-3383 GCA_047637815.1 Anaerovoracaceae bacterium | reverse complement strand
TGAGTTGAAGGCTTTATGGCGGGATGTGTTTCTGGAAGAGGAAGCCTATTTGGATGCCTTTTTTATAAAAATATTCAAGGGGGAGAATGCCTTGCTCTATGAAGAGGACGGCCGGATTGCGGCGGCTCTTCATATGGTCCCTTATTCCATGGTTGTTGATGGGGTGGAGCATCCCCTGCTTTATCTTTATGCCATCGGAACCTTGCCCGAGTACCGGGGAAAAGGATATGCCGGGGATATCACCCGGGAAGCTTTGCGAGTGGCAGAAGATCGGGGCTATTCCGCGGCTTTTCTGGTTCCTGCGGAGGAATCCTTATTCCTCTGGTATGAACGGATGGGCTTTGAAACGGTTTTTTATAAAACAATGATTCATTTGGAACTAAACGATTTTTTATCCCTGCCATCCCTGGATTCAGAGGGAACCTGGAAGGCCGGCAAAACGTCAAATACTCAGGAACTTTGGGATTTATACAGAATGGGACCTTATTACCGGGACAGCTGGGTGAGGCTCACCAGAGAGCAGAATGATTTTTTCCTGGAAGAATTATTCCGCACGGGTGGGGAAGCTTGGATGCTGGAATGGAGGGGCCGGAAGCACTATTCCCTTCTCCAGAAGGAGGGGGATAACCTAGTGGTCTATGAAAGTACCATTGGCCAGGAGGAGCTGCCCTGTTTTCTGTCTTTGGCCAGGGATGAACCGGGAGTCCGTTCGGTAATAATCCATCAGCTCTCCAGCTTTCTGGGGTCTGAAATTAAGGATGATTCAGTCCCCTTTGCTATGATTTTTCAGTTCAAGGAAATACCCTTAAGTAAGCCCGGAATCAACCGGGTATTGATGTAGGATAAAAGTATGACTCAAAAAGAAACCCATGAACCAAAACACGCCAAAGAAAAGCCTGTAAAGAATAAGAAGAAGAGACTTCTGCTGAAGATTCTTCTGATTTTTCTTGCCACGGTAGTTTTAGTCACGGGTATCGCCGGTCTTACCCTGCTGAGTTATATCGTTCGAACCACTCCGGAAATCGATCCAAACAATATTTATGATCTGTTAGCCAGAACCTCGGTGATCGTAGATGACCAGGGGAATAAAATTCAATCCATTGAAACAGAGGAATATCGGACCAACATCTCCATCGAGCAGATTCCGGAAAATCTGGTCAATGCCTTTATAGCCATTGAGGATAAAACCTTCTATGAGCACAACGGATTCAACTATGTCCGCCTGATGGGGGCCTTAAAGGACAGCATTTTTGAAGGAGAGCGAATTCAGGGAACCAGCACCATCACTCAGCAGCTGGCCCGGAATCTTTACCTGACCAACGAACGGACCATGATCCGGAAACTCCGGGAAGCCTACTATACCATTCAGCTGGAGCGGGCGCTGGACAAGGACGAGATTATGGAAGCCTACCTAAATACCATATTTTTAGGTTTCAATTCCTATGGGGTGGAAACCGCCTCCAAGTCTTATTTTTCTAAAACTGCCGCTGAATTGACACTGGAAGAATGTGCGGCTATTGCGTCTATTCCTAAAAATCCTTCCGGATTTGCCCTTTTAAAGCGTTTTGATTCTTCGGAGATTCCGGCGGATGACCCGAATATCGTTCGAAGGTCCAGCCTGTATACCCTGCTTTTTAATGACCGGTTTTTAGACCGTCAGCGACAGATTCTGGATCAGATGCTGGAGCAGGGCATGATTACCCAGGAAGAGCTGGAGGCAGCCAAAGCCGTGGATATGAAAACGGCCATGAATCCGGCAGAACTGGTTATGGAGGATGTAAATTCCTATTTTATTGATTTCCTTCTGCAGCAGGTCCGGGGGGATCTGATGACAGAATTGAACATTGACGGCACAGAGGCCAGCCGTCTTCTTCAGGGAGGCGGGCTGAAGATCTTCAGCACCCTGAACACAGGGATGCAGAACATTGCCTCTGAGGAGTTTAAAAAGAACACCAATTTTCCCCGGGTCGTCAACCTCAAAAAAGACCGGGCCGGTAACATTCTGGATTCAGAAGGAAGGATCATCCTGTATAATCGGGTCACCTACTTTGACGGTAACGGAAATTTTCTGCTGAGTCCATCCGAATATACCGTTGACCCGGAAGGGAACCTGATTTTGCTGGCTGGAAAAAGGCTGAATTTTTATAAAACCCAAACTTCCTCCGGTACTGATTATTCCATCGAGTTCAAGAATCTTTACCACATCACGGATGGCGTGTTCTATGTCAACAACGGAGGCACCATCAACATCGGTAAAAAATATAAGAGCCGGGATGATGCCGGCAATCTGATCATCGATGAATCCTTCTTATTCGACCATCCGGAATTTTTCCATTTCGGAGACAACGGCATCTTTCTGGAGCCTGGTCAATTTGCCCTGCGACAGGATGTGGTCCAACCCCAGGGAGCCATGGTCATTTCCGATTGGCATACGGGCCAGATCAAAGCCATGGTGGGCGGCAGGAACCTGAATGGACGAAAGCTGTATAACCGGGCAATGAGCCCTCGGCAGCCGGGATCGGCTATCAAGCCCATCGGCGTATATGGACCGGCTCTTCAGTTTGATCCGGAGGATAAAACCCAGTGGACCGCCAGCAGTTATATCGAGGACGCCGAGTTCTTTGTGGAAGGAAAGCTGTGGCCCAAGAACTGGTATGAAGGGTACCGGGGTTATGTTACTCTGCGGAACAGTATAGAGCAATCCATCAATGTGAACGCCGTTAAAGTGCTGGAAGACATCGGCATCCGAAAATCCCTGGATTTTCTGGAAGGGTTGGGGGTTACCAGCTTAAAGAATGATGATCACAATCTGGCAGCCCTGGGTCTGGGCGGGATGACAGTAGGAATCTCCCCCCTGGAAATGACGGCAGCCTATAGCGCTTTCCCCAATGGAGGCGAATACATTGCCCCCTCTGCTTATACCAAGGTGTTGGATGGAGAAGGCAACGTGCTTATTGAAAAAGAAAGCTACCGTCATCAGGCCATGGATAAAGGAGTAGCCTTTATCATGACGGACATATTAAGGACCACGGTCAGCCGGGGGATCGCCCATTCGGCGACGGTGCCGAACCAGCCGGTGGCCGGAAAAACCGGAACCACCACCGACAACTACGATTCTTGGTTCTCTGGATTTACCCCTCAGTACGCCTCGGCTTTGTGGATCGGAAACGATTACAATGTGGAGTTAAGCGAAGGCTCTGCTGCTGCAGCCAAACTCTGGAGCACGATTATGAAGCGGGTTCTGGAAGGCGTTCCCACGGGAACCTATCCGGCTCCGGATAATGTGGAGAAAAAATACGGGGAGTACTATCTGTTGGGAACCTATGCAATTCGGAAACAGCCAACGGCCCCACCACCGGAAGTAACCGAAGGAGCTATCACCG
>JBLJBD010000041.1:0-2452 GCA_047637815.1 Anaerovoracaceae bacterium | reverse complement strand
TTCATCATTTTCTTTAATACCCGGAAAGCTTCCTTTCCCGTACAATGGCCGGTAAAAAATTTGGCTCCCGTAGCCATCAGGATATTGCCGATTCGGCGAATCCGGTTCTCTTCTTCACTGGTCCCCGCAGCCCGGTTGTGGAAATGAAATCCTCCGATGACCCAGTCGGGCATTCCGTAACCAGAGGTTCGGCACTGTTGAACAATGTTGACAATGCCTCGGTGGGCACATCCAACCAAGAGAAGAGAATAGCCCCCTTCCCGAATCAGCAGGTTCTGCTCGTGGCGGAAAGGGTCTTCCCGCAGGTCCTCCCCCGGCTCATCCGGTGCCTCTAAAAGCCGATGGTTTCCCTCCGGCCAGAAGCAGTTTCCTTCTGGTTCAGAAAACAGCACCAGGCTTTCATCAAGAAAAATTTCTCCTTCGGTCAGACGGAATCGGCTGGACTTGGGAATCCGATGACCCGCCAGAAGTTTCTGTCGCATCTCTTCTACCTCCGGAATATCCGGCATACCGATGGGTTCTATCCGGTCCCCCTCCCGAAGGGCCATAAAAGGAGCAAAGGCGTGGCGGCTGACATAAATTTCTGCCTTGGAATTCAGTTTCAGAAAGGTCGAAAGACCTCCTGTGTGATCATAATGGCCATGAGAAAGAACGGCTATGTCCACCTGGGCCAGGTCTACCCCCATCTTTTCGGCATTCTCGGCGAAGGCCGGGGATGCTCCGGTATCAAACAGGATCTTATGGTCCCGGGTCTCGATGTATAGGCTTAATCCGTGCTCCGTGAGGAATTTTCCGGAAGAGGCTTCGTTATCCATCAGGCATTTGAGGATCATATTGTTCACCCCGCCTTTCCCTGAAAAATCAATTTCAGAAGCTTATAGAAAATCCGTTCCGCTTCCTGTCCCGAAGAGCAGGGCAGGTCCACGATGGTTTTCCCCTGATTGGTAGCCATCACGGCTTTTGGGTCGTAAGGAATCCGACCCAGATAGGGAATCTGCCGGCTTCGGCAAAACCCCTCTATTTTCTCCGCATTGGCCTGATTCACATCATATTTATTGACGCAGACAGCGGTAGGGATTCGAAATATTTTCGCCGTTTCCAGAATTCGCTCCATATCGCTGATTCCGGAAACGGTAGGTTCTGCCACCACCAAGACCAGGTCTACCCCGCTGATGGACGCGATGACAGGACATCCGATTCCGGGGGACCCATCGATGATGGCCAGCTCTGTGTCATCCAAGTCGTTCCCCAGCTGCTTTTTCACCTCTGTCACCAGCTTCCCGGAATTGCCGCTTCCCATGTTAAGCCGGGCGGTGGAAAAGAGGTGGTGATTCTCATATCTCATGAGCAGACCTGCTGCCGCCGGCATCATAGTAATCGCCGAAGCCGGGCACACCAACTGGCAAACAGCACAGCCTTCACAGCCAAAGGGATCCACTCGGTGAGCCGGGTCTGGATGGATGGCATCAAATCGGCAGTGTTCCCGGCACAAACCGCAATTGGTGCAGCGATCCGGGTCGATCCAGGCCTTGTCCAGACCATAAAAGTCGTGAATCACCGGCTCCATGTCCTGGGAGAGAATCAGATGGAGGTTGGGGGCATCCACATCGCAATCTGCGTATCTTCTGGCACTAGAAAGCCTTATAAAGGCGCCGGCCAGGGTGGTTTTCCCCGTTCCTCCCTTACCGCTGAGGATGAGTAATTTTTTCATGGCCAACCTCCTTTCTGATGGTTTCCAGCAAGGAGTCAAACAATTGCCGGTAATTATCCTGGGCTCTGGCGGCGATGGTGCCCATGGAGTTCAAGGAACCCAACCGATTATCGAAGGGTATCTCTCCAAGAATCGGGAGGTTCTTTTCCAGGCAATAGTCCCGGGAAGGGTTTTCTGCTCCCATCTCTTTATTGAGCACCACTCCGAAAGGTTTTTTGAATAAAGTCACCAATTCATGGACCATGGCCAGATTATGGGCACCAAAAATCGACGGTTCCGCTACCAGCAAACAATAATCCGCATCCTGGATGCTTTCCATGACGATGCAGGCCGTTCCCGGAGGACAGTCCACGAAGATCTCCCGCCCCTGATCTTCCAGGTTCCGGGCTTTTTCCAGCAGTCGATGGATAATGGGGATGCCGGATGCTTCTCCCAGGTTCAGAATCCCGGTCAATACTTCTACTCCGGCAGAACTGGCCACTTGCACCTTGCCAATGGGCTTTTCCACTTCTGTCAGTGCTTTTTCCGGGCACACCAGCAGGCAACCGCCGCAGGAATGACAAAGATCGTCAAAGATCAGTAGCTTGCCCCCCACATAGGCCAGAGCATTGAAGCGGCAAAACTCCACGCATTTCCGGCATCCACTGCACAGGTCGTCGTTGACTCTGGGGCTTCGGACCATAATGGATTCTTCTTCCTGGTTCGTCGGTCGAAAGAACAGGTGACCATTGGGTTCTTCCA
>JBLJBD010000040.1:0-2172 GCA_047637815.1 Anaerovoracaceae bacterium | reverse complement strand
ACAAGACGGATGAAAATCACCTTTCATACAAGAAATCCCATGGATTTTCCTTATGATGCAGCTTGGGAAATCGTCCGATCCCTGGGAGGCGACCTGCAGATTACAGCCGGGAGAGTGGCCGCCAGCTTTGACTACATTTTTCATTTTATACAGGGAAAAGATAAACGGGAGAAAAAACTGAGCAGCATCTGGGAAATCAACTGGGATCGGCAGACCTCCCGCATCCACATGACGGAAATCTGCCGCTATCTGCCTCTGGAAAACCGATGGACGTGGACATGCCATATTGGAGAAGATAAGGAGCACGCAGGAAGGGAGGAAAATCCGGGGATGTTTCAGCACTTTTGGGAAACCCTGGAGAAATTGGCTGATGAACTGGAACAATGACATGATTATGCTGGTTTCAATACTGATTTACTGCTTTTTTCTGGCGGGGGCAGCAATGCTGATGCTTCAGGATTTGGAAACCGCATGGCAACGATTCCGTTTGAGGAAAAGGCTTCTGGCCCGACAAAAATCCTTTGAAAAGTCAGGGGGGCTGCGGGGTCATTTGGAAGAATTGGTTTTAGGTGATGCCAGGAATGCCACGGCACTTTTTCGATTTCTACTGCTCTCAATGGTGCTTTTTCTGATGGTACTGGTGACGGGAATCCGAAGCCTGACTCCGCTGGAAGCCTTCATCTCTGCAGCAGCAACCGGATTGATGCCATACCTGCTGCTTCGGACAAGGCATGAGGTCCGGAAACGAAAGGGGAGCCATGAGGGGGAAACCTTCGTCAGCAATTTCATTAGTCAGTACCGCCTCTCCTCCTTTAATATTTTTGACGGGATCGAGCAAATGATCCGTCATCATCCGGAAACGCCGATTATGAACCGGCTGCTTACCAGACTATTGATGGAGCTCCGTACCACAGCGGACCCGTTTCGGATTCGCCAGGCCTGTGACCGATTTTCCCATGCAGCCGGAACCAATTGGGCTGGTATGTTGGCTTACAGTATCGGACAGGCGGCGGAATCCGGGATCAATATTTCCACTGCAGTTGAAGATGTGCTGATTCAGATGAGAGAAGCGAGGCAGCTGATGGAGGAACGACGCAGGCTAAACGGAGAAGCGGTGCGGATCGTGATTTACCTGATACCGGTGCTTTTTGCAGGTGGGGCCCTTTTATCGGTAAAGGGGATGGGGCTGGGGTGGAAAGACTATTTCCATAATCAATTCCTAACCTCTCAAGGGTTCCTGCTGTTTCTGGCCAGTCTTTTTCTGATGATGATCAATACGCTGCTCCTGGAAGCTGTCAACAACCGCCAATTTGATTTTTAACAGGGAAGGGAAAGAAGCCATGAGTATTTCAACTTTATTGATCGATGCCTCTTTTCTGCTCCTTTTAATAGCCGGCCTCGCCATCATGCCGGTGAAAGATAGAAGAATTCACTATGGTTCCGAAGCAGGAACAAAGGGAAGGTCGGAGAAGCTGGAGAAAGTTCGTCGTTTCTGGAAGGATTGGCTAAAGAGGCGGAGGCTGCAGGCAGCGGAAAGAGAAATATATGAAGGGATTTCCTTTCTCCGCAACCTGCTGACTCTTAACGCCGGCCGTGATATCCGGGCCGATCAGGTCCTGGAACAGCTTTCCTGCAGGCAAGGTGTGCTGAAGCCTGTATATCTTCGTATGCTGGGACTGCTTCGGTTAAATAGGCACCGGGAAGCCATCGCCGTTTTCCACCAGGAAAGCGGCGGGGATCCCGCCGGCAGGGAATACGCCTCCCTGCTGATCAAATGGGATGAAATCGATCCGGCGGATCTGGCTGAAATTATGATTTCCATGCAACGATCCTTTCGGGAAAAGAAAATCACCCGCCAAAAAAGACAAGACGAAGTCATCAGTGACCTGATATTTCTCCCGGTGATGCTCAATGTGGTAGTCTTGTTTCTGAACTTTTTAGTTGTAGCATTTTTTTTACAGCAGCAAGAAATGCTTTCTGTACTTTTTTAACACCATCAGCCGGTAGGAACAGGCTGAGAAGGAGGAACAATGAAACAGATAATCGTGATGATCGCGATGATGATCCTGGGAATTGGTTTGGGGACCATGATCATGGGATTTTCCGACCAGGCAGAGTCGATTCGGGACACCGGTGTCCAGGCCTTGACGGTCCTGACGGATTCCATGACGG
>JBLJBD010000039.1:0-9635 GCA_047637815.1 Anaerovoracaceae bacterium | reverse complement strand
ATCTTTCCCACCTGCTTGTAGGTTCTCCGGGCAATCCGAAGATCCTCCAGCACCTCCTGGACATTCCGGACCCGGAACTGCTTGTCCTTGAACATGCTGCAGAAGGTGCAGCTGTTGTGGGCACAGCCGATGGTCACCTGGACGATCAGGCTGTAGGCCTCACTGGGGGGACGGTATATACTTCCTTCGTATCGCATTTCAACACTCCCTTGTTTCTATTTGAAATAGCGGCCTTCTCCTCCGGCCTTAACCGGCTGGCCGGCTACATTTTTTCCGGCGCTTCGATGCCCAACAGTCCCAGGCTGTTCCTGATGGCCGTCTTGGCCGCGAAGACCAGGGCCAGCTTTGCCTTTTTCTCTTCCTCATCGTCTACCAGGATATGCTCCTCGTGGTAGAACCGGTTGAAGGCCTGGGCGATGTCCACCGCATGGCGGGTGATGACGGAGGGTTCGTACCGTTCTCCCGCTTCATGGATGGTCTGGGGCAGCTGATAGATCAGCCTGGCCAGCTGATAGGCGCTTTCTCCTGTAATCTTTCCAAGATCCAGGCTTTGGATGTCCATGGCCTTGCCGGCCCACTCTCCTGCATTTCGCAGGATGCTGGCAGCCCGGGCGTGGGTGTACTGGACATAGGGTCCCGTTTCCCCTTCAAAGTTCAGCACCTTCTCCCAGGAGAAGACGTAATCCTTAATCCGGTTGTTGGACAGTTCCTGAAAAATGACGGCGCCGATGCCCACCTGACGGGCGGTTTCTTCGATGCTGTCCGTATTGACGTTCTTTTCGATGATGACTTCCCGGGTCTGTTCCACGGCCCGGTTCAGTACCTCTTCCAGATAGACCACCCGGCCTTTTCTAGTGGACATAGTTCCCTCTTCCAGGCTTACCAGTCCGAAGGGTATATGGACGCAGTCCTTAGCCCATTCGTTGCCCATCAGTTCGATGATCTTGATCCACTGCTGGAAATGGAGATTCTGCTGAGAAGCGACGATATAGAGGTTCTTATAGAAATCATAATGTTCCTTCCGGTAGATGGCCGCTGCGATGTCCCGGGTAATATATAAGGTGGATCCGTCTTTTTTCATGATCAGGGCCGGGGACATGCCATACGGTTCCAGGTCCACGATCTGAGCCCCTTCCGATTCCTTCATCAGGCCGCTGTCCTTCAGTTCATCCACTACCCGCTGCATCTTGTCGGAATAGAAGCTTTCTCCCGCATAGGAATCAAATTCGATGCCCAGCATCTTGTAGACCCGGCTGAATTCTTTGAGGCTTTCCTCCCGGAACCATTCCCACAGGGCCACTTCCTCGGCTTCTCCATTTTCCAGACGGGTAAAGACCGCCCGGGCTTCATCTTCCAGGGAAGGATCCTGTTCCGATTCTTCGTGGAATTTCACGTAATAGCCCAGCAGCGTCTTGATGGGTTCGTTGATGACGTCTTCCTTGTTTCCCCACCTTCGGTAGGCCACGATCATCTTGCCGAACTGGGTGCCGTAATCTCCCAGATGGTTGATCCGGACCGTATCATACCCTAAAAAGTCGTAAATCTTATAAATGGAATTGCCGATGACCGTGCTGCGGATATGGCCGATGTGAAAGGGTTTGGCGATATTGGGAGAGGAATACTCTACGATGACCTTCCTGTTCTGGCCTTCCTGGCTCCGGCCGAAGTCTTCCTTCTTTTCCGTCACTTCTTCCAGCAAGTCTTCCATAAAGCTGGTTCGGTCCAGAAAGAGGTTGACATAGGCATTGACCGCTTCTACCTTGGCAAAGAGGGGGTGGCCCTCCAGCTTAACCGCCACATCTTTGGCAATCATCGGAGGAGCTTTTCGCAGCTCCTTAGCCAGCTTAAAGCAGGGGAAGGCGTAGTCCCCCATGGTTTCATCAGTGGGGATCTCAATCAGATCCATGGCCTCCTCGGTGGTCAGAATGTCGATCGCCTGATGGATGGCCTCCCCGATGAGCTGTTTGTATTCCTTCATAGTAGTTCTCCTTTTTTCTCTTCCTCTTCATCCGTGATGACCGGAATTCCCAGTTCTGTCAGCAAACGGGCGAAGATCCCGTCCCCTTCCACGATGGTTCCGTTAAAATTTCCGTCATAAATGGTCTTGCGGCCGCAAGAAGGGCTCCTGGCTTTTAAAATAGCCCCCCGGATCGGTTCCCCCGCCAGCTCTGCTGCTGCCACGGCCACCCGGAAAGCCGCTTCGGCTCCCTTGTGGAATTCCCGGGTAACGTCCTTCCCCGTCTTGCTGATTACCCGGTTTCCCTGCTGCTCCGACGGATCCCTGGGGGTCGTCAGGCCTCCCAGCTCCTCCGGGCAGACGGCAATCACGTTCTGGTCCTCTACAAAATCCAGCACCCATTGGGTCCGGTTGTTTTCTCCGTTGTATTTGCAGTTTTCGCCCATCAGGCACGCGCTGATAATGTACATATGGTCACCCCGTCTCCTCCCTCGTGGAAGCTGCCTTTGCGGAAGGATTCCACGTGTTTATGCCGCCGGAACATCTGGGTCAGGCCTTCCCGCAGGATTCCTTCCCCCCGTCCGTGAATAACCGTGACTTCAGGCAGTCCGGCCATCCAGGCATCATCCAGGTATTTGTCCACGTTCATCACCGCTTCATCCAGGTTCTGGCCCCGGACATCGACTTTGGTGCTGATTTCCTGGGTCTTGGCCTTGTAGAGGCTTCCGTACCGGGAAGTCTTGGGGGCCGGTTTTTTCCGGGTCCCGTCGATGATCAGCATCAGCTGGGACAGGTGGACATTTATTTTCAGATTTCCTACCAGCACCTGGAGATCTCCCTTATCGTCCGGCAGAGACAGGATCTCCCCGTTTTGATTCAGGTGAACGATCTTGACCCGCTGGCCGATGACCGCTTCCTCCCGTTTGATGGGATTCTCGTTTTCCGTGATTTTTTCGTCTCTCCGGAGCCGGCTGTCTGCCTCCCGGATTTTTTTTCGCTGATCCTCCAGGGCAGTCCGCCGCTCGGAGGCGTTTTCCATCTGCTGAAGCTGCCGCAGTTCCTTCTGAACCTGCTCCGACACGATCCGGGCATCCCGAATCAGCTCTTTGGCTTCCTGCCGGGCCTTTTCCAGTATGGCTTCCTGCTTTTCCTCCAGCTTGCTCTGGCGCTTGTCAAACTCTTCCTTCTGCCGCTGCATGGCGATCTTCAGGAAAATGGCTTCGTCCCGCTCCGCTTCTGCTTTTTTCTTGTCTTCTTCGATGGAACTGATCACCGCTTCAAATTCGATGGCTCCCTGGTCGATGAGGCTCCGGGCCTTGTCGATCAGGTCTTTTTTCAGGCCGATCTTCTGGGAAATCTCAAAGGCGTTGGATTTCCCCGGTATCCCCACGAAGAGCCGGTAGGTGGGGCGAAGGGTCTCCACGTTGAACTCCATGGAGGCGTTTTCCACCCCCGGTGTGGCCAGGGCATACTTCTTCAGTTCCGTATAGTGGGTGGTGGCCAAGGTCCTGGCTCCCCGGTCGTAAAGATGATCCAGGATGGAAATGGCCAGAGCCGCCCCTTCCGTAGGATCCGTTCCAGCTCCCAGCTCATCCAGCAGGACCAGGGAATCGGAATCCGCCTGCTCCACGATATCCACGATGTTGGTCATGTGGGAGGAAAAGGTGCTGAGACTCTGTTCGATGCTCTGTTCATCCCCGATGTCGGCGTAGATCTTCTGGAAAACCGGCATCTCGCTGCCCTCGGTGGCAGGAATATGAAGACCGGTCTGGGTCATCATGGCCAGCAGTCCGACGGTTTTCAGGGTGACGGTCTTGCCTCCCGTATTGGGGCCGGTGATGACCAAGGTGTTGTAATCCCGGCCGATCTGAATGTTCACCGGAACCACCTGCTCTGCCGGAATCAGGGGGTGACGAGCCTGAAGCAGCTTCAGGAAACCCTGGTCGTTGATGACCGCTTCCACTCCCCGCTGTCTGACCGACAGCCTGCCCTTGGCAAAGATGATGTCCAGCTGAAGGAGCAGCTTCTGATTGTTCATTAACTGCTGAAAATCCTCGGCAACTTCCGAGGAAAGCCGGGCCAGGATCCGCTGGATCTCCGCCTTTTCCTCCAGCTCCAGCTGCCGGAGCTCATTGTTTAAGGTCACAATGGCCTGAGGTTCAATGAACAGGGTAGCCCCGGTGGAGGACTGGTCGTGGACAATGCCGGGGAACCGGCCCTTGTGCTCCTGCTTGACCGGAATCACGTACCGCCCCTGCCGCATGGTCACCAGGGCATCCTGAAGCAGTGTCCTGTTTTCTGCCGAGTTCAGGATCTGATTGATCTTGGATTTGACCGCTTCGTTCTGCCGCAATATGGCCCTTCGGATGCTCTTCAGCTCCGAGCTGGCGTTGTCCGACATCTCATCCTCCGAAAGGATGCATCGATCGATTTCTTCCGCCAGGAAACGATCGGTAAAGAGAACCTCTCCCATGCCCTTGATGATGGGCAGGGGGGGCAGGTCCGACTTCAGAAAGTTCACCACCCGGGAGGCCGTATTCAGGTTATAAAGAACCTCCAGCAGCTGTTTCATGCTGAGGCTCCCTCCCTTGTTGGCCAGGTGGAGGCTGTTCTCAATGTCATAGAATGCCCCGATGGGAGGCGCTCCCTTGGCAGCAATCACCGAAACCGCTTCCGTGGTTTCAGCCAGCAGTTCCTTGATCTGCCAGCTGTCGGTCAGGGGTTCCCACCCTTCAATGACTGCTTTTGCCATAGAGGAAGCCGCTTCCTCCTTCAGGAATTCGATGATTTTTTTATATTCCAGTACCTTCCGTGACTTCTGATTCATGTTCCCTCGTCAGGATCGCAGCTTCTCCAGTTCTCCCTTGAGACGGATGTTTTCCATCTGCAGGTCGAAGAAACTGTTTTCCAGTTCTTTGTATTGTTCTTCGGAGGAATTAACCTCCAGTTCCTTGTTTTTTTCTTCCAGAAGGTGGGAAAGTTCCTCATTCTTCTGGTTGGCCATAGCCAGGTCTTCCTTGAAATGGGAGAAGCTCTTTTTGGCCTCTTCCCACAGCTGTTCAAACTGGTGGGCGTCCCGCCTCAGCCGGCTGATTTCATTTTCATACTGGTTCTGCTTCCGGAGCTCGTCGAAATATTCTTCGGCGATGTTGACGGCAGAAAGGACCGCCAGAGCCGCCGCAGGCCCTCCGGGAATCCGCTTTGCCAGCTCATTCATCCTGGAATCCACATAGTCGGCGATCTTGATGATCTGATCCCGGGATTTTTCGCCGGAAATGGTGTATTCCTGCCCATAGATCCGTACATTGACCTTATTGCTTTCCATGGTTCCTTTCCTTTCTGCTTCTGCTCGGAGGCCCTTAGATTTCTCTCAGGACAGCGTTGGCTTTTTCCTTCAGCTCTGTCAGAATCTTGTTGTGGACCTTGGCCACATCCTCTTCCGTCAGAGTCCGGTCTGAGGCCCGGTAAGTCAGGGCAAAGGCCAGGCTCTTCTGACCTTCTCCGATCTGCTTGCCCCGGTAAACGTCAAAGAGCTGGAGTTTTTCCAGGATGCTGCCGCCGTTTTCCCAAATGATGGCTTCCAGATCTCCGACCTGAACAGCTTCCGTGACCAACAGGGCAATGTCCCTGGAGGTGGAAGGATATTTGGGCAGGGGCCGGTAGGCTTTTTCCGTATTGGCCAGCCTCATCACCGTATCAAACATCAGCTCGGCGCAGTAGCACCGGGTATCAATGCCGAATTTTTCGCAGACATCGGGATGGACTTCACCCATGATGCCCACTTCCTGATCCCCTGCCAGGATTCGGGCACATCGGCCCGGATGGTAGACTCCATATTCGCTTTCGCTGACGAACCGGAGCTGGCGGATGCCCAGGACAGCCAGCAGTTCGGCGATTATGCCTTTCAGAGTATAGAAGCTCTCCTCTTTTCCGTAAACTGCTGCCACCAGGGAATCCTGTTCATCGGGTAGCCCTGCGGGATCCGTCAGATTGGCGGTAAAAGTATTGCCGATTTCAAAGGCACGGAATTCTTCAATGTTTCTGGAATAGTTCCGTCCGGCCACTTCCAGCATGTTGGGGGTCAGGATGGTCCTCATGACCGAGTTCTCTTCTCCCAGAGGATTGATGATCCGTACAAAGTTTCGCTCCCAGGAATCTTCATCGATCCGGACGTGGTCCACCCCTCTTGGGCTGACGAAGGAATAGGTCTGAACTTCGTTGGCTCCCAGGGCGCAAAGGGTTTCCCGGGCCAGGTCCCGAAGGCCTCTTTCCCGGCTTTTTCCCGCTTCCTGATTTCCCTTGGGCAGAGTCACCGGCATCCGGTCATAGCCGTACATCCGGGCGATTTCTTCTACAAAGTCGATTTCTTCCAGCAAATCCTGACGGATGGTGGGGGGAGTCACCAGAATCTGGTCTCCCTCTCCTGCCGTAATCATTTCAAGGGATTCAAAAATCTTGACCATTTCCTCCCGGGATAGAGTCAGTCCCAGGATGGCGTTGACCCGGGATACCCGAACGGCCACTTCCTTGGATGCATAGGGAACCGGATACTGATCCACCCTGCCCCCGACTACTTTACCGGCACCTAACAGCTCAATGAGCCGGCAGACCCGGTCCGCTGCTGCCTGGCAAAGGTTGGGGTCGATGCCCTTTTCAAAACGGGAAGAGGCTTCTGTCCGAAGGGCCAGCTTCTTGGAGGTGCTTCTTATGCTGTCTCCGTTGAAATTAGCTGCTTCGATGAGAATGGTGGTGGTGTCGTCGGCAATTTCCGAATTTTGTCCTCCCATGACTCCGGCGATGGCCACGCTTTTAGCAGCGTCTTTGATCAGCAGCATGGTGTCCTGCAGCTTCCGCTCCGTGCCGTCCAGGGTCACAAAGGTTTCTCCGGGAGCTGCGGTGTCAACGATGATCCGATTACCTTCAATGGACCGGATATCAAAAGCGTGGATGGGATTGCCGAATTCCAGCATCACGAAATTGGTGATGTCAACGATGTTGTTGATGGGACGCATCCCGGCCAGCATCAGCCTCTTTTGAATCCACCAGGGGGATTCCCCGATTTTAACGTCGGTTACTACTCTGGCCACATAACGGCTGCAAAGTTCCGGCTTCCGGATCTCCACCTGGATATGGTCTGCTGCGTTTCCCTTTTCATCTTCGCAAGCCGTTTCCGGGTATCGGAGTTCTCCTCCGATGGTAGCCGCTGTTTCCCGGGCCATGCCGATCATGCACAGACAGTCGGGCCGGTTGGGGGTAATCTCAAAATCCACCACGGCGGTTTTCAGTCCCAATGCTTCTATGGCATCCTGCCCCGGCTTCCAGTCGTTTTCTCCCTTTATACCATTTAAGATCCAGATTCCGTCCCGCAGATGCTGGGGGATGACTTTATCCTGAAATCCCAGTTCTTCCAGGGAACAGAGCATGCCGTTGGATTCGATTCCCCGAAGCTGGCCTTTTTTGATTTTCTTGCCCCCGGGCAGTACGCTGCCGTCGATGGCTACCGGTACCCAGGCCTTTTCAAAGACATTGGTAGCACCGGTGACGATCTGGGAAATCTCATCCTCCCCGATGTCCACGTGGCACACCACCAGCTTGTCAGCATCCGGGTGCTTTTCTATTCTCTGGATGAAGCCCATGACCACATCCTTGATTTCTTCTCCAAAATATTCGCAGGTCTCCAGATTGGAACCGGACATGATCATCCGTTCACAATATTCCGCTTCGGACACTTTACCTTCGGTGTAATCCCGAAGCCACTCGATAGGTACTAACATCTGGCCACCTCCTATTTAAACTGTTCGATGAAACGCATGTCGTTCTCGTAGAACAGACGGATGTCATCGACCCCGTATTTCAGCATCGCAATTCGTTCTACCCCCATGCCGAAGGCAAAACCCGTATATTTTTCCGTATCCACGTCTCCCACCTTCAGTACATTGGGGTGGACCATGCCGCAGCCCATGATTTCAATCCAGCCGCTGCCCTTGCAAATCCGGCATCCGCTGCCTCCGCACTTGAAGCAGGAAACGTCCATTTCCGCGCTGGGCTCTGTAAAGGGGAAATGATGGGGCCTAAATTTGGTCCGGACAGAGGATCCGAAAAGCTGACGGGCAAAGGAATCCAGGGTTCCTTTCAAATCCGCCATGGTGATCCCCTCGTCCACCATCAGCCCTTCCACCTGGTGGAACATGGGGGAATGGGTGGCATCCGGTGTATCGCACCGGAAGCATCGGCCGGGAGAAATGACCATGATGGGAGGTTCTTTGGCCATCAGAGTCCGCACCTGTACCGGCGAAGTCTGGGTCCGGAGCAGGGTATCCTCGGTGATATAGAAGGTATCGCTTAAATCCCTAGCCGGATGGTTGGGACCGGAGTTCAGGGCATCGAAGTTGTTGAAAACCGTTTCCACTTCCGGGCCTTCGGCAATGCTGAAGCCCATGGACATGAATACCCGGGAGATCTCCTCGATGGTGATGGTCAGGGGATGCTTGACCCCCAGCCGCCGGACGAATCCCGGCTCGGTCACGTCGATTTTTTCCATCCGGAAACGTTCTTCCCGGGCAGCATTTTTCACCTGAGCGAACT
Organism: Anaerovoracaceae bacterium; assembly: GCA_047637815.1. Taxonomy (GTDB): domain Bacteria; phylum Bacillota; class Clostridia; order Peptostreptococcales; family Anaerovoracaceae; genus UBA5559. The sequence continues at coordinate 1,093 of JBLJBD010000039.1, read as the reverse complement.
TGTCCTCCAGCAAGGCTTCGATTTCATTCCGGACATTATTGGCCAAGAGGCCTACTTCCTTCCGCTCTTCCGGGGTCAGTTTCCCCATGGACCGGAGGATCTCCGTCAGGGCACCCTTCTTGCCCAGCAGCCGGACCCGGATTTCTTCCGTATCCGCCACCGACGAGGCACTCCGGATCTGCTCCTTGGCTTCGCTTAAAATTTTTCCCAACTGATTCTGCATCTCTATTTCTCCATTTCTTTATTTTTTCGCATGGCTTCATACATGATTATTCCGGCGGCTACTCCGGCATTGAGGGACTCCAGCCCCCCTGCCATGGGGATGGCTACCAGCAGGTCTGCCCCCTCCAGAAGCTCCCGGCAGATGCCGTTGCCTTCGTTGCCAACCACCAGTCCGATATCCGAAGACAAATCGGCTTCCCAGTAGCTGGTCTCGGCCCCCATTCTGGTGGCAATGATTTTCTTGCGATGATCCCGTAGGAACTCCATGGCCTCTGCAGGGGTGTCCAGAAAGATTAAGGGCATCCGGAGCAGGGAACCGGCGGCGGCACGGACCACTTTCGGTGCAAAGACATCCCCCGTCCCTTTCAGGATGAGGATACCCCCGTATCCAGCCCCTTCTGCAGTCCGGATGATGGTACCGATATTGCCCGGGTCCTGAAGCCGGTCCAGGACCACCAGATTGGCGGAGGAGTCCAGGACTTCTTCCAGGGCTTTCCCTTCCTGGTGGGGCTTGGCCAGTACCGTCAGGATCCCCTGACTGGCTTCTGTCTGGGCAAGGGAGGAAAACAGCTTTTTATCCAGAAGGGCCGGCTCCAAATCCGGCCGTTGGTCCCGAAGGGTGTGAAGCAGGCTCTCAAAAGCATACTGGCTTCCTTCCTCAACAAATACTTCTCGGATATCGCTGCCGGCCGCCAAAGCCTCCTGAAGAAGGTTCGGTCCTTCGGCCAGGTAAAGGCCGGTTCGGTCCCGGTACTTTCGGAGTCCCAGCTGTTGGCAGGTCTTCACTTTTTTGTTGTCCGGAGAGGTAATTACCTTCATTTTTCCATGTTCCCTTTATACGTGAAAAAGCCGGTAGCAGTTACCGGCTTGT